>JAFDEW010000335.1 GCA_019310125.1 Deltaproteobacteria bacterium
AACGAAATCGTACACTGTTTGAATGCATTAGGGATCGTTGCGAAAAAACAGCGCTTTTATAATTTCGTAATGAAAAGATAAAAAATGTTATCTACCCAACCCATTTATTTAAATATTGATATACTGTTTTTTCGTTACGAGCCCCTATGCATGAGTTTGTACGGTGTAGTTGCGGATTATTCATGGAGCGGTTACATTAAGAAAAACTCTCCGACCTCTCAATTATTTGAGAACTTACAAATGGTTAAAACAAAAGGAACACATTTATGATTGATGGTTCACGGATCGATTATTCCGCCTTTGATCGTCCCGAGATTCTTAGGTTTTTGTTTCATCCAAGGATTCTTAGGTTTTTGTTTCATCCAAGGCCTGAAGGATCCCTATCAATACCTATTAAGAACGCAAAGGACTTGGATATACCGGTAGAAGGCGGCGTTTTTATCGGTGCACGACTTCACGGCTCTGATAAGGCTGCTCCGGTTATACTCTTTTTTCATGGCAATGGAGAGATTGTATCAGACTATAACGATTTGGGCCCCATGTACTCGGGTATCGGCAGCAACTTTTTGCCTGTAGATTACCGCGGGTACGGTCGCTCAACCGGAACTCCCACCGTAACCGGAATGATGCGTGACTGCCATGCGGTCTTCGATTATTTCAGGCAGTGGCTCAATACCCATGGATATACCGGCGCCTTGATTGTTATGGGACGGTCTTTAGGCAGCGCCTCCGCCCTTGAGCTTGCAGAAAACTATCCGGATGAGATAGGCGGACTCATCATTGACAGCGGCTTTGCCTATTTTACGCCTCTGCTAAAATTGCTCGGAGTGAATATCAATGCCATGGAAATCCGGGAGCAAGAGGGGCTTCGTAATATCGATAAAATTCAAAATTTTTACAAACCTTCACGTTTTATCCATGCTGAGTATGATCATATTATTCCTTTCAGTGATGCCCAGGCCCTTTTTGATGCCTGTCCCGCTTCAGATAAAAAAATGCTAAAGATACCCGGAGCCGATCACAATACCATATTTTATTATGGGATGAATGATTACATGGGGATGGTCAAGGAGTTGGTACAAACACTAACTCGTGTCCATCCATAAACGGCATCTTTCGGCCCCCGGCGGCGTTCTCGTTCGTTTTCAATCCTCGAAATAGCTCGCTATGCCTGCGGTTGAAAACTCGCTCGGGCCTTGCCGGAAACCAAAATCTCCCATTTCTGGATGGACACTACCTCATAATATATAAAGTTTTAAATCTCACTCTAAAATAAGTTCACATTTTGGACGCAGACGCATTTTAATGACTTGAAGTGGTTTCATAATCTTCAATCAGGTTCAAGGTCAAGGCGGGGCGAGGGATTCAACCGCAGGAATATATTTAATATTTCGAGTATTGAATCCCTCGGCCCAACACAGGAATTGGGCCTGAGGGGAGGTTTTGAAACCACTTCTTGACATATATTAAAATATTATTTAATAATATAGCCAAGGTGCCGATTTGGCTTAATAGGGAATCCCGTGAGAATCGAGAGCGGTCCCGCCGCTGTGACCGGTGACGAAATCTGCAACATGCCACTGACTGGTTTTAACCAGGTGGGAAGGCGCGGAAACTAGGAAGAACCGGAAGTCAGAAGACCTGCCTTGACATATACTCATCTCTCTGCGGTGAAACAGAGTGTTGTATATTAATACATACGATAAGGGTCAAGTAAACTGGGTGCAGCCCTTCAAGCTTTAAGAGTTTGAAGGGCTTTTTTTTTCCTCTGATACCGGCAGCGGAAGCACCCACAAAGGGAAAAGGAGGGGGGTAAAGGCAGAAGTTTCCTTTGGTCGCTATCTCCCGACCAGGTGTTACCCTCCTCCTTGACCCTAATTTAGTGCCCGAACGAAAAATAGGATTTTTCGTTCAGGCACTATTTATATTTGGCCGAATTTAATAGTATACATGTATGCGGTTCGCAATAGAAAAGGAGAAGAAAATCATGAAAATGGATATTTTTGAAAAAATGGACGCAGCGGACCTCAGAAAATATATCGAATTTCTCCTATGGCACTACAGAGTGGTTGATGCGTTTTGGTTTCTCTATATGGCGGAACGCTTTGACCAGCCCACAGCAGAGCGACTTAATGAGAAGGTGTGGGGACGGGTTTCCTCAATGGCCGCAAAAGATCTGATCTCCCGGTTTCACATCCGGGAACGAGGGCTTAAAGGTTTTGTGAAGGCCTTGAAGTTGTTCCCTTGGTGCATCCTGGTCGGATATGAAATTCAAGAATCGGACGGGGAGGTGATCATCTCCGTGCCGTCCTGCCCCACACAGGAAGCCAGGCTCAGGCGCGGTCTGGGAGAGTTTGACTGCAAGGAAATGCACCGGGGTGAATTTACAAGCTTTGCTCAGGTAATAGATCCTTCCATTGGAGTTGAGTGCCGTTTCGCTCCTCCGGATCCTCATCCGAATGATATGTTTTGCCAATGGCGTTTCTATCTTGAAAAACAGAGAAAACCGGACTCTACCCCCCACTCCTTATGATCAAAAGACTGGCGGGTGTCCACGTCATCACACCCTGCGGGCAAATCACAACACGCGGCGCGAGCGTCTGCGCTAAGCATGACCGAAGTTCAAAATCACAGCCACGACCTCACACGCATCGACATTTCTCTGGCCCGCGCCATGATTTCAGTAATATCCAGTGTCAGCAAGTTACGATTTTCCATAACGAGTTGACCGTTGATAATGGAGTGGCTGACATCGTTTCCTCTGGCGGCATAGACCAGGTGAGATGTTGCATTATACATGGGGGTCAGATGCGGTTTATGAGTGTCTATCACAATGACATCCGCCTTTTTCCCGACTTCCAAAGAACCGGTGACATCCTGAAGCCCCAACACTCTTGCCCCGTGGATAGTGGCCATTTTTAACACGGAACGAGCGTCCATGACGGTAGGATCAAGGGTGTTCACCTTGTGAAGTTTGGCGGCCGTATCCATCTCTGAAAAAAGGTCCAGGTTGTTATTGGACGCGCAACCATCCGTTCCCAATCCTACGGTCAGGCCCTGTGAAAGCATTTGGGGAATCGGGGCAATACCGGATGCCAGCTTCATATTGCTTTCCGGATTATGAACCACGTTTACCCCGTGTACGGCCATTGTTTTTATATCCGCATCCTCAATATGAACGCAATGATCTGCGATCAGGTGAGGGCCTAAAAGCCCCAATGAGTCCAGATGTTTTACCGGTGTTTTTCCGTATTTTTCTTTTATTTCGGAAAGTTCTGTTAATGTCTCTGCCACATGGATAATCAGCGGCACCTTATATTTTAAAGCCAGTTCATTAGACGCGGTAAGGAGTTTGGGGCTGCAGGTAAAAAGGGAATGAGGTTCTACGGCAATGGATACCAGGGGATCTGTTTGCCATTTTTGAATCAACGATTCGGTATACTCCAGACCTTTTTCCACGGGTCCGTAATTTGGAGAGGGAAAATCGTACAGGACTTCTCCCACCAGACATCTTACCCCGGCTTTTCGAGCCGCCCTTGCCACCTGGTCTTCAAACAGATACATGTCACAGAATGTGGTTGTGCCGGACAGGATCATTTCTGCAAGGGCAAGCAGGGTTCCGGTGTAAACAAATTCCGCATCCCGGAAAGATGTAGTTGTTTAACCATTCCATGAGAGGAAGGTCATCGGCAAGCCCCCGAAAAAGGCTCATGGCTGCGTGGGTATGACAGTTCACCAGGCCGGGAAGGATCAGACCCCCCCGGGCATCTATGATCTTCTCGGCGTTAAATGACGTGGGGTTTCCGGTCCCGATTTTGGAAATACTGTCGCCGCGAATACATAAAAAGCCGGTTTCAAAAATAGAATTTTTTGAATCCAAGGTCAAAATCGTGCCATTTTTTATGATAATATCTGCCTGCTTCATGAGTTATCCTTTCGGCGATATGTGTTTTGTCCTAATTCGCTCGGCATCCGTGCTGTTTTTTTACCCGGAGTGTTTTTATTCGTCAAGTGATCTTGACAATAAAATAAGATTATATCATGAAGGGTTATCGGGGAATTTACAAATATATTCCGTTGCAATACGAACGAAAAGTTTTTAAGGCCTACTCTTAAGGGAAACAAATGGTTTTTGATATTGTCATTCATAACGGCCTCATTATTACCCTTAATTCTGATTTTGACATCATTGAAAACGGCGTGGTTTGTATAACCAAAGGAAAGCTCGAAAGAATTGAAGCAGGGGCGAATGATAAGCCTCTGCCTGAGGCAAAAGAAATAATTGATGCCAACGGCGGCATCATTATGCCCGGCCTGGTAAATACCCATACCCACCTTCCCATGACATTGTTCAGAGGGCTTGCCGATGATCTTCCTCTTTCGCTATGGCTGGATGAATTCATCTTCCCGTGCGAAGCAAAATATTTAACCCCCGAAACTGTCCGGGTTGGGACACTTTTAGCTTGTGCGGAAATGCTGCTCTCGGGAACAACGACCTGCTGTGACGGATATTTTTTCGAGGATGACGTTGCATCGGCGGTTTATAAATCAGGAATCAGGGGAGTACTGGGACAGGGGGTTATCGATTTTCCCGCGCCGGGTGTGCCGGATCCGTCGGACAATATCAAGAACGCGGTGAGGTTTGTTGAAAAATGGCAAAACGTATCTCCTTTAATAACCCCCTCAATATTTTGCCATTCTCCGTATACCTGTTGCCAAGAGACACTAAAAAAGGCCAAAGCCGCCTCTGATTCAAAAGGACTTCTTTTCCAGATACATGCGGCTGAAACCAAAAGCGAATATGTACGGATTCAGAGCGAACAGCACACGACTCCGGTCAAGTATCTGGATAGAATCGGCAGCCTGGATGAAAATACGCTGATTGTTCACGGCATATGGCTGGATGATGATGACATCGAGATCATCGCAAAACGCCGGTCAAAGGTTTCTCATAATCCCCAGAGCAATATGAAGCTTGCCTCAGGCGTTGCACCGGTTCCGAGTCTAATAACCGCCGGCGTAACGGTGGGCCTGGGTACGGACGGGTGTGCCAGCAACAATGATTTGGATCTTTTCCGGGAAATGGACACGGCCGCCAAGCTTCATAAGGTGAATCTTATGGATCCCACGGTCATGGATGCCGTGACCGTATTGAAAATGGCGACCCGAGAGGGCGCAAAAGCCATAGGTCTTGATAACCATATCGGCTCCCTTGAACCGGGCAAGCAGGCCGATGTCATTATCCTCGATACCGACAAACCCCACCTGGTTCCCATGTATGAGCCCGTATCCCACCTTATCTATACGGCTCAGGGTTCGGATGTAAGGGATGTGATGGTTGCCGGAAGAATTCTTGTGAGAAATAAGAACCTGCTGACCCTAGACCTGGAAGATATTTTGGAAAGAGTTACCCGATTAAGTGGATACATAAAGAAAAAGTTAAAAGTGTCTAAAGTGATCTAAAGTGCCTAAAGTTATGGTGTTGCTTCGCTCCGCTGATTTTATATAATTGACAGAATTCCTTAACTTTAGCTCACTTCAAACTTTAGCTCACTTCAAACTCTTACAGCGACGCTTCAGGCAGAGCCGGAGAACTCTGACCTGGCACAAAGGACCATGTTTTTTAATGGCAAAATAAATTGGCTTAGGGAGTTTATATGAATTTGAAAAATATGATCAGATCGGCACGGGGCCGAAAACCGGTTGATCTTGTTTTGGCCAATGCACGGATCATCAATGTCTTCTCAGGGGAAATTTTTGACGGTGATATTGCT
>JAFDEW010000063.1 GCA_019310125.1 Deltaproteobacteria bacterium
ATTTTACTATTGAAATACTGTTCTTTCGTTACGAGCCCTTGTGTATGAGTTTGTACGATGCAGTTGCTGATTATTCATGGAGCGGTTGAATTAAAAAAACTCCCCGACCCCTCAGTTAATTAAGCTCGCATCTGTCCCCTTTTCCGGCTCGGCGTGTGGCTTTTCTGATAGTTTTGCCGCAGTTTGGACAACCGGGAAATAGATTCGGACCACGGTCCCTTTGCCCAATTGTGAGTCAACCGAAATCCAACCGCCATGGTTCTTGACAATGCCATACACTGCAGCCATGCCAAGCCCGCGACCCTGAAATTTTGTGGTGAAAAAGGGTTCAAATATCTTATCTCGAGTCTCAGCGTCCATGCCTGTTCCATCATCCTGAACCATGAAACAGACATAGCGTCCCGGCGTGAGGCCGGGGCGGTATTTCGCAAACCCTTCTTCGACTTCTTTGGTTTCGGTGGTTATTATGATGCGACCCCGGCTTTCTATGGCCTCTGCGGCATTGGTCACCACGGCTGAAAGCACCATATACATCTGGGTGATATCCGCCTTTATTTTTGAAATATCGCCGGCAAGATTTGTCTCCACATGGATAACAGAATCGAATTTGTTCAAAATCATGGGCAATGTTTCTTCCACAAATTTACTTAACGATATGTTTTTAGGGAAATACTTTCCCCCTCGTGCATAGGCCAACAACTGATCTGTCAAGTTCACCATCCCTTGGGCGGCTTTGTGCATGGATTCGAGATACTGATTTATGCTTGTCTTGTTCGGCAGGTCCATCTTTAGAAGATCTAAATTTATCGTAATTCCGGATAATGCATTGTTGAAGTCGTGGGCAATCCCGCCGGCCAGGGTGGAAATGCTTTTCATCCTTTGTGTTCGAAGTGCCTTTTTTTCTTGTTCCGCCAGCTTGCGTTGAGTGATATCCTGTATCTGAACCAGATAGCCGCCTGCAAAACGATCTGTTCCGTGTTCCATAGGAGTGATTACGACTTCAAGGTAAGCTGCCCCGGATCGGGTTGTTTCGAACATATCAAGTTCATTGACTTTATCAAAGTCAAATAAAGATTCGTATTTCACGGTTTCTCCGTCAAGAAGTCTCGCCTTAACGGCAGAAGAAATATTTGGATCATCAAACAATTTAAGACCTTGTACATGAAAGGGATCGGACACCCCAAAGATATCCATGCAAGATTTGTTGGCCTCAACCAAAAGGCCGTTTGGATCGTAAACGGCAATGCCGATGGGAGACTGTGAAAAAATATCTCTGAATCTTCTCCGTGAGCATTGCAGCGAGTCCTTTAGTTTCCATTCGCGAATCACCTTTTCAATGACGCTGGGGATCAGGGCAAAAAAATCACCGGATTTGACCAAATAATCCCATGCCCCCAATTTCATGGCCTGGATCGCTATATTTTCATCTCCTTGGCCGGTAATCATGATGACCGGAATATCCCTATTTTCTCGATTTAGATATTCTAAAAATTCGATACCATTCATTCCGGGCATAAGGTAATCAGCGATAAGAATGTCCGGATTAATCTCGTCAAGCTTATGGATACAAGCCGCGGCCTCCTGAAAATAATAGAGTGAAGCAAGCGGGTAAGCCTTTTCAATCGCCCGTCTCATGAGTTGAAAGTGTGCTTCCTCATCTTCAATAATTACAAGGGTCAACTGTTCCATTGCAGTCATCCTCCAGGCGATAGTTTTTTACCTGAATCTTGACGGTTTCGTAAAAAGTCCAACTTCTGCGTTGTGCTGCATTTCGCAATCATTCAACGTACGAAAAGTACGCCTCATAATTACAAAATTTGCACGCCTTGAATTTGAACTTTTTACGAAACCGTCTACATCGGACTTTTTACGAGTTCATCAATCTTGCATGAAGATTAATGGGAATTCCCTTTTATAGAACGAAATCAGGGAAAATTTAATGTAGGGTACAGTAACCGGCCGCTCGGATTCTGATAACAGATAGCGGCCGTATTATCAAGCAGGCATTTCTTTGTGAATAAAAATGTGTTATCTTAATGATAACCGCTATGGAAACTCTTTATAAACAAAATATAACCCATGCCCTAAAAATATTAAGAAGGTGTATTCCCGATGTCCAAGACACGCTCGGGCTCGGTCGAAGCAAGGATGTTAACGCCTGGAGCAAAATTGTTGACGGCAAACTGCTTACCCGGCTTTCTCCTGATTTCCCTATTATGGCAACCATCTGCGGCGGCGGTTCTTCAGGGAAATCGAGCCTGTTTAACTCCTTGGTAGGGGAACGCATTTCGCCGGTGGGCGGCAGTGCAGGGCTTAACCGCCGGGTACTTGCTTCCGTGCACCGGGAAATTTTCAATCGGCCAAACATCCTTTCCGACCTGTTTGAGCCCTTCGGATGTTTGCCCGATCCCCTGAAAGACACGCAGGATCTCACCGTTTCCGGCAACCCCCTCTATGTTCTGAGCGACGCGGTTCCTCAAAATCTGGTGTTGATGGATACACCGGATTTTGATACCGGAGCCAAAGGCACTTACATTAACCGGGATATCACGTTAAAAGCTCTGGAATCATCCGATATCCTGATATATGTTTTCACAAATTCCAACTATAACAACCGTGAAAATACCGATTTTATTTCGGAAATGCTTACGGGCATCGGAATGAGAAAATGCTTTTTGGTCTATCGCGTTTATCCCAGCTTTGAAACAGAAGAGGTTCACGAACACGCCATGACCGTTGCCCGAAACTTGTATGGTAATGACGCAGACCGCTACGTACTGGGAATTTATCGTGCGGATGAGGATAACGCTGTGGCTGCGGGCAAACGATTCATGGCGTTGTATCCGGTGCGCAAAACAGATCCTTCGTTTATAACCGCTCTCCAATCCATGGATTCCCGCGAATTAAGACTCGAACTCCTTTCTTCGATTTTAAAGGATGTACTGCTCATGGCCGGAGATCTTCTGGAACATGCGAGAATTTCCCGTGATGAGCTGCGCCTTTACCTTGATGCCCTGCAGACAGCCCAAAGTCATTGTGTGCATGAAGCCTTGAAGCATTTTCCCATGGACCGGGTGGTGAAACGTTTTGTTGAGATCTGGACGCTGACAGATCCTTCTTATGTTAAAGCAATGCGCAAAACGGGCAGAGTTGTTGAGCTTCCCTTTAGAGTGTTGTTAGATACCCCGAAAAAGATAAAAGATATATTTTCAGGGAGTAAGAACATAGAGCTTCAACGAGATGTTACCGACACAATCGAAGAGGATCTTGTAACCGCCCTAAACCGTATGCATTACAAAACGGTGAATCCTGAAATTTCGGTTTCCGCCAACCTGAAAGATCCGGTGACCCGGCAAATGCGTGAGACCGTCGAGCGGATCAGAACAGACAACGGTCTGAAAAACGATCAAAATCCCCACATCGAGACCACGGAAAAAAAAGGGTTTTTAACCTTCTTTATTTCTGCGCACCCGGTTGTTTTTCAGGAGCAGGAAAAATTGCGGAACAGGGACTGGAAATCGGTATTGGCGTCTATTATCTCACGCCGGGATGTGATTATGGATTTGTCACAAGGAATTGAGCAGGAGCTTAAAGATCTGGCAAAAAACTTTCGAAGAAAAATGGGAATGTGGTCCAAGATTCGGCAGACGTTTTCCGCCTTTTTGAACGTGGTTCCAGCCACCGTGGCGGTAACGTATATTCTTTCAACCGGCGATCCCGTGGGCGCCGTGGGAATCAAGGTCAAGCTCACCGGACTGTTCGGACTGCATGATATTTATGCCCTTGTGGCAATTCCCGCTACCACGGGTCTCAAAAGAGCTGATCAGAAACAGCTCGATGACATGCTCGGTCCCATTGTCCGGGCATGGTTAAACAACAAACTTATAGAGGTAAAGGATCTTTTCGAACAGGAGATTACCGGCGGGATAATTCGGGCGGCAAAAGATGCCGTGGATGAGGCGGAGACTTTGATAAATCAGATACAAGCCAACATCGAAGCATGTGGAAGGTATTGACCGCTATTTAAATATTAAGTATCGGTTTGCGGAATAGTTGAGTTAGTAGAAATCCCAAATAACAAACAAATACCAATGACCAAAATTCCAAATAACAAACCAGTATATGATCTTGAAGAAAGAACATTCCAGTTCGCTAAGGCTGTCAGGCTTTTCGTTAAAACATTGCCCAAAACAGTTGCAAATATCGAGGATAGCAAGCAATTAGTAAAAGCCTCCGGTTCCGTAGGTGCAAACTACAGGGAGGCCAACGAATCACTGAGCAAAAAAGACTTTTTGATGAGGATGAAAATAAGCCGTAAGGAAGCCTAAGAAAGCGCTTATTGGCTCAGGTTAATTCATGAGACAAATAACTTGAAGAATGCTAATGATGCCCAAAAGTTGATACAAGAGGCAAATGAATTGAAAAAGATATTTTCATCAATACTGGAAAAATTAAAATAGTTTAGGTCATTAGTATTTGGAATTTGAGATTTATTTGGAATTTGATGCTTGGGATTTGGGATTTCAAAAATTCCGTGAACTGTTCAATATTATATAGATTTAATTGGGCTGGCAGAATTAAACACTTTTCAAAGGTCTTATAATGACGATTTCGAACCGGCAGACCGGATCAATAAGAGCACTCGGCAGGATTGAAGGGTATAAAAATGATGTGAGGATGCTCGGGGATGTCATGAACCAGGTGCCCATGTGGCAGCCCGGTGCAGCGCTAAAAAAACAGTGCGACCAGGTGCTTCGCATGATCACGGACCTTGAGGAACGTTTTGAACGTAAGCTCGTGGTTACCCTGATCGGCCCTTGCGGTTCCGGCAAATCCACGCTCCTGAATGCTCTGGCCCAAGTGGACGGCTTGTCCGAGTCAGGAAATCTGCGTCCCACTACCCGAAATATCGTTGTTTTTTGCCGGGAAAAGAGTGACGCAGTGCCTTTGAGCCAAGTGCTGGGTACTGAGAATGTTGAGACGCGATCAAGTCATATGGCCGCATCCCTGGATCACGTGATCCTGATCGACACACCGGATACGGACAGCAATGAATATGAAAAGCAGATTCCCATGGTGCGTAAGGCCATAGCGCTATCAGACATACTCATCTGCGTTTTTGATTCGGAAAATCCTAAAAGAAGAGACCATGTGGATTTTCTGGCATCTTATGTGCGCTTTTTCGGCGGGGATTCTCTTGTGGTTGTCATTAACAAATGTGACCGTCGGGACGAAACCGAGCTTAAAGAAAAGATCCTGCCGGAATTTTTAGAATTTATTAAAAATGCCTGGGAAAGACCGGTTCAAACGGTGCTGTGTATTTCCGCACGTCGACACTTGCGCAATCCGGGATGGGATCCGACAGCAGATCCTCTGCATGATTTTGATCAGTTTGAAGCACTCCGGCAGATGATTTTCGGCACCTTCAATTGTCCGGGCTTCGTGATCGACAGACGGCTGGAAAATGCCGAAAGCCTGCGGAATTACATTTTTGAAGAAACACGCGGTGAAGTTGAAAAAGACCTGGAAAAACTTGAGGCTGCCAAAGAAAATATTCTTGAGGCAGAAATAAAGGCGGTAAAGGATGCCCTTGCTGCGTTTAAAAATAACAACTCCAGACAGCAGTTCGGTGTTAATGTGCTGCTATATCAAAGACTGGCCAACCGGTGGCTGGGACCGGTAGGGTGGCTCATCGCCATATGGGCGCGCATTTTGATTTTCGGTACCGGTATTGCGGCAATGTTCAGATTCGGCAACCCTTTTCGCCAGTTGGCGGGTATGGTTTCTTCGTTTCGCCATTTCAAAGAATCACGGGCGTCAGTGGCTGAAACCGGCAAAAGCCATAGAGTGGATGCTGCCATGCGGGATTACCGTCTTTCCATTTCCAAAGAATGGCCGGACATTGCCGAATCTCTTATTAACGCCCGGTTTAACCAATCCGTACGAAGGATAAAAGACGTTCTTCCGGACAGTGATATCCTGGACCGGGATTTTAACATCCTCTGGAAAGATTCGCTGGACAGCGAAATAGAGAGGTCTTCAGAAATCATGAGTGGATTTTTGCTGCAAATTATCTTCAACCTGCCGGCCATCGGTATCCTGGGCCATGTGGGCTGGATAACCGCACGAAACTACTTTATCGGCGACTATCTTTCCTCGGACTTCTTTGTGCATGCGTTTTTAACCATCGGTATCACCCTGTTTTTGAGTTTTTTTCTGTTTCAGGGATGTGTTCGATTCGCTGCAGGTTCTGAGAAAATAACCCGCAACGCATTTGAAAAAGTGAAACATCAGATCGAACAGTTCCAACCCATATCCATGAATCCTGTCAGCGAACAAATAGATACCGTGTTGAATCTGACTTTCTTGAATCGACCGGATGAGTAAGTCATGGGTATAAATCGCAACCGTTGGTGAAAGAGGTTTCAGGTGTCAGGTGTCAGGCTTAAAGGGAGGGGACGAGGTGACCACGAGCAATTATATGGATGTGGAGGATCTTGAGGTCTATAAAAAGTTGTGGGGGTTACACACTGAAGTCTGCGACTTGACGCACAAGTGGCCCAAAGAAGAGAAATACGAATTAAGAAGCCAGGACAGGCGCTCCTCAAACAGCAGCAAGAACGTCGCTGGCAGTTAGCCGAGGAATCGGCAGTGTATGGTGTAAATGACGAAACGCTCTCAGGGCTGGCCCCTGACACCTGAAACCTGACACCAAATAGCCATAGCAATCTCAGCAACCGGTAGTCTTGATTTACATCCGTAAGTCATGCAGGGTCTGAATCTTAACGCAACTCGAATCAGACATCGAGGAGTTCCATCCAATGGATCATATGGACAAAAAATATCTTAACCCCACGGCAATCATTGACAGTGATCACAAGACAATTGTCGAATATGCAAATGATACGGTCAGTCACGCCGGTGAAGACCCCGTTGAAAAGGCCGTAAAGCTCTATTACGCGGTTCGGGATGACATCTGGTATGATCCGTATTATCCGTTCTATCTTCCCGAACATTATCGTGCGAGCAATATTCTTAAAAGCGGACGGGGGTTTTGTATCAGCAAAGTGTCGCTTCTATGCGCTCTTGGAAGAGCGTGCAGTATCCCGTCCCGGGTTGGGTTTGCAACGGTCCGCAATCATTTGGCCACCCCCAAGCTTATTGAATTTTTAGGTTCTGATCTGTTTGTTTATCATGGGTTTACGGAATTTTATCTGGCCGAAAAATGGGTTAAAGCAACCCCTGCGTTTAATGTGGAACTGTGTAAAAAACATAACGTAATCCCGCTTGAATTTAACGGGCGCGAAGATTCTATTTTTCAGTCCTATAATGTGGAGAAAAAGGCATTCATGGAGTATCTGGAGTTTCATGGGATCTATGCGGATATACCGGTGGATGTCATTCTTTCGGCCTGGGAAAAAGCCTATGGTAAGGATCGTGTCAGAAAATGGATTGACGATTTAGAAAAGTTATGAGTTAACAGACTAATTTCTCAATAAGTTTTGGTATAGTCAATGATGTTGTTGATTCGCCTCCAGAAGTTATTGAGAAGTAATGTTAAAAAAGCATTGAAAATTATTCATGGAGGGAAGATGATCATCACAAACATTGAAACCGTTCCGGGAAAAACAATTGTCGAACATTTTGGGTTGGTCTCCGGAAGTACAATCCGGGCCAAGCATGTGGGCAGGGATATAATGGCAGGTCTGAAAAATCTTGTGGGAGGAGAACTCAAGGGCTACACCCAACTGCTCCACGAATCCCGGCAGCAAGCCTTGGAGCGTATGATTGAGCAGGCCCGTCAGTTAGGGGCCAATGCCGTGGTCAACGTCAGGTTTTCAACTTCTTCCGTTGCACAAGGCGCCGCCGAATTGTATACTTATGGTACAGCCGTCCACATTAAATAAAAGGAGGCGGTTAATGAATAATCTGTTATTTTTCCTTACCCTGATTGCGATGGGCTACGTGGTCGGAACCCTGGTGGAAAAACGCCATTACCGTTCCATTCGTGAGCGCGAAACAAAATTTCTTTATCTGCCCGCCGTAACCATGAAAACCGTTACCTCCCCCGATCAAAAAGTCACGTCCGCTGAACTGGTATGCGGAAGTGCCGTAATTTCCATCGATTATTTCAAACGGTTCCTTGCATCGCTTCGCAATATTTTCGGCGGCACGGTCAAATCATACGAAAGCCTGATTGATCGTGCGCGCAGGGAAGCACTGATCCGCATGAAGGAAATGGCCGGTGATGCAACGGTAATTGTTAATGTGCGCATCGAAACATCCACGATTGGCAGAAATGCCAATAAAAAGGGCGTGGGATGTTTGGAAGCCATGGCATACGGGACTGCCCTGACCTTGGAGAAGTAGATGAAGTACACGCCGCGTCAACCCGGATCCAATGTCAATGTGACCCCCACCTCGCCTCTGCGGGAATTTTTTATACTGACCGCCGGGTTGCTCGGTATGGTTATCATCATCTACATGGTGCTGGGGCTGGCTGTGGACTTGATTGCTCCCAGGATTTCCACCGACCTTGAAAATAAAATGGGAAGCCTTTTCGTCGGGTCCGTAGAGGCTAAAGATTTAGATTTAAAACAGGGAACCTACGTCCGGTCACTGGTGGCAGAGTTGCAGGATCGCTGTGCCCGATTGCCCTATCTGTTTAAGGTGCATATCCATAACTCCCCCACAGTGAATGCCGTTGCCCTGCCCGGCGGACATATTATCGTGTATACGGGACTTTTGAATAAGGTGGCTTCTGAAAACGAACTGGCCTTTGTTCTGGCCCATGAGATGGGCCATTTCGCCCATCGGGATCATCTCCGCGGCATGGGCCGGGCAGTTGTGTTTATTACGATTTCCACTTTCTTATTAGGAACTGAGAGCAGCATCAGCAAGATGCTGGCCAACGCACTGAATCTCACGGAGATGAGTTTTTCCCGAAAACAGGAAACCCGTGCAGACGAGTTTGCACTCGAAACCTTATACTGTGACTATGGCCATGTGGCCGGCGCAACTGATTTTTTCGAAAAGATTTCTAAAGCACAGGACCCCGGAAAGTTCGGCCACTATTTGGCGTCACATCCGGAAAGCCGAAAGCGAATCTCCCATCTTGAAAACATCATCCGATCCAGGGGATTCAAACTCGGCAAAGCAACACCTTTGCCCGAACCCTGGAAGCAAATCAAAGAGTGAACCTGACGGTCTGATAACACGTCTGTGAGTGTAATTAACGGCTGTTGGTTTTACGGCAGCCATTCATTCCTTATCACCGGGATTTGAAGATCAGATTTCAGGTGTCAGGAGAGAGGAACGTAAGAGCAGAAACCCAAAACCTGAACACTGACACCTGTATAATTTAAGTTAAATCACTAACAGTCTTGATTTACACCCCACATCTGTTTTATTAGTTATGTGAAAATGAACGAGGAGGTAGTTATGAATGATCTGAATTTGAAAGATGTGATCATTGAGAAGTTTAAACCGTTTCAGGATGAAATATTAAGCGGCTATAATGATAATATTCATTCCATAACCCTGACAGGAAGTGCCCTGACAGACGATTTTGTGCCCGGCAAATCAGACATCAATTCGGTGTTTGTTCTCACGGAAATGGATTTGAAGTTTCTTGAACTTTTGGCGGCTCTGGGGAAAAAATACCAAAAAAAAAGAATCGCGGCTCCCCTGATCATGACTCCTGAGTATATTATGAATTCTCTTGATGTTTTTCCCATCGAGTTTCTGAATATCAAACTTCTTCATAAAACCATAGTTGGAGAAAATATCTTTCAGGATCTGAAAATAAATCGAGCGGATCTCAGGTTGCAGTGCGAAAGAGAACTGAAAGTCAGATTGATCGGTCTCAGACAGGGCTATATCTCTTGTTTGGGAAACAGTAAAATGCTCATGCATATGTTTATCGATTCTTTTTCGGGATACATTCCGCTTTTTAAGGGGCTTATTCTTCTTTTAGGAAAGGAGCCCCCGGTAACAAGTTGCGATACAATTGATGTGCTTGAGGAAGTTTCCGGCGTAAACACAAGGGTATTTAACACGGTTTTAAAACAGAAAAAACAGAAGACAAAACTGATGATAGGTCAGCTGAATACCATATTCGAAGATTATTATGCAGCGATCGAGAAACTGGGAGATATGACAGATGGCATCAAAGATTAGACGATCGGTTTTTCTGGCAACCCTGTTCGTATGCCTTGTGGCGGTATGCGTTTCACATTCCGCCGGCATTCCGGAAAAACCTCTTAACTATGTCGTTGATCTGGCTGAAATTGTGGATGACGCCACAGAGAACAGGCTGAACGGATATCTTCAGGAGCTTGAGCAAAAGACAACGGCCCAGCTGGTTGTCCTGACCATAAAAAGCCTCGAAGGTCAATCCATCGAAGATTTTTCCATAAAAATTGCCCATGACAAATGGAAACTCGGTCAAAAGGGAAAAGACAATGGCGTGCTGTTCCTTATATCCGTGGCAGACCGAAAATACAGGATCGAAGTGGGCTACGGGCTCGAAGGCGTGCTTCCGGACAGCATGGTCGGCAGTCTGGGCCGCAATTTTCTGGTGCCTTTGTTCAGAAAGGGTGAATACTCAAACGGTATTTTTCTCACCGCCGTGGCAATGGCCAATGAGATTGCCGCGGATGCGGGAGTGAACATACAAGGCATGCCCACCGTAAATCGTCGCGTTCAGCCCCCAATAAAGGATAAACCCGGGGGCCTCTTGCATACGATAATGACGATCGGATTTCTTATTATCGTAGTGATTCTGTTTATTAAAAATCCGAGACTATTTCTAATGCTTCTTTTGTTTTCATCCATGGGGGGAAGAAGGGGATCATGGGGAAGTGGCGGCGGATTCGGCGGTGGCGGTGGTGGTTTCGGGGGCGGCGGCGGTAGTTGGTGTCCATCCATAAACGGCATCTTTCGGCTCCCGGCGGCGTTCTCGCTCGTTTTCAATCCTCGAAATAGCACGCTATGCCTGCGGTTGAAAACTCGCTCGGGCCTTGCCGGAAACCAAAATCTACCATTTCTGGATGGACACCAGTTGGTTTTTAATTTATATTCGTGAACTCATCGGAGGACCATTATGTCAAAAAAATTTAAAATCATACTCATCACGTTAGGAATCATCCTGGTTGTCGGTTTTATGTTATTGGGAAAAATCGTATCGGGTTATAATACGGTTATTGCCATGGATGAAAATATTAAGGGGAAATGGGCCCAGGTGGAAAACCAGTTGAAGAGAAGATACGATCTTATCCCCAATCTTGTTGAAGCGGTAAAAGGTTATGCAAAGCATGAAAAGGAACTGTTCGAAAATATAGCCCAAGCAAGGACCATGTATTTTCAGGCAAAAGATGTAAAAGGCAAAGTTAAAGCCTCAAACCGGCTCGAAGGCGTACTCTCCAGGCTCCTTCTGCTCCAGGAAAGATACCCGGTCTTAAAGGCTAATGAATCGTTTCTAAAACTTCAAGACAGCCTTGAGGGGACGGAGAACAGAATTGCAGTGGAACGAAAACGATATAACGAGTCGGTTCAGTTTTTGAACACATATATCCGGACCTTTATGGGAAGGTTCTATGCAATGTTTGCAGGTGTTTCAAGTGCAGAATACTATAAAGTGCCCCAGGCGGAACAGGCAGCTCCCAAAGTAAAATTCTAAAACACATGCGCATCAAGGATCCGCGAAAAGCCTTGATGATGTATTATGATTCATAAGAAATTAACCTTTAGTTGCGGGATAATTATATGAACGTGCATAACCATATATCACAGATGTACATAAACGGTCAGTGGGTCAATGCAACTAATGGCTCGACCTTTGACGTTTTAAACCCGTCAAACGGCGATAAAATAGGGGAAGTTGCAAATGGAGATCGCAGCGATGCACAAGCGGCTATCCAAGCCGCCCGGCATGCCTTCGACCCATGGTCGCGCCTGACCGCCTATCAGCGTTCACAATACCTTTACAAGGCCTATGAGTTGATGATGGAGCGCAGGGAGCACTTGGCACGCGTGATGACCCAAGAACAGGGTAAACCGTTGAAAGCCTCCCGGGGAGAAGTCCAATACGGTGCGGATTTTTTGCTATGGTATGCGGAAGAGGCCAAACGAATTTATGGTGAGACAATTCCGGCGCCCCGCCCGGACCAGCGCTTTATCGTGTTGCGCCAACCGGTGGGCGTTGTGGCGGCCATTACGCCCTGGAACTATCCCATGTCCATGATAACCCGCAAAGTGGCTCCGGCTCTGGCTGCGGGTTGCACGGTCGTGTTGAAACCGGCGGAAGCCACCCCTCTTTGCGCTGTAGAAATTTTCAAACTTTTTGAAAAGGCAAAAATTCCTGCCGGAGTGGTTAATCTTGTTACCGCCCGGGATCCCGTCCCCATCGGCGAAACCTTTATCACCGACCCTTTGGTTCGCAAGATTACCTTCACAGGATCCACACAAGTCGGCAAGATCCTGGCTAAAAAAGCAGCGGAACAGGTAAAACATGTCTCTTTAGAACTTGGGGGCCATGCTCCCTTTATTGTTTTTGACGACGCTGACCCTGTTTATGCCGCCAAGGGCGCCAAGCTGGTCAAATTTTTGAACACCGGACAAGCTTGTATCAGTCCCAACCGGATTTTCGTTCATCGCAGTATCGTGGATCCCTTTGTACAAGAATTTAAAAACCGGGTCTCGGAAATGCGGGCCGGCAGTGGTTTTGAGCAAGGTGTAAGCATCGGACCGCTGGTAAACTCTGCGGCCCTGGAAAAGGTGGACCGGCAAGTTACCGATGCTCTGGATAAAGGTGCAACGCTGGTCTGCGGCGGCCATCGGATGATGGATAACAATCTTGACAAAGGGTACTTCTATGCTCCAACGATTCTGAAGGATGTAACGCCGGACATGTTGATATATCGCCAAGAAACTTTCGGGCCGGTGGCTCCGATTATTGCTTTTGATACCCAGGAAGAGGTTTTGGAAATGGCCAATGACACTCATTACGGTCTGGCCGCTTATGTTTATACCGCTAACCTTTCACGTGCCATGCGCATGTTTGAAGGCCTGCATTTCGGCATTATCGGCATTAACGACATTAATCCCACAGCGGCCGCGGCTCCTTTCGGAGGTATGAAGGAAAGCGGTCTGGGGCGCGAAGGAGGACGTGAAGGTATTGCCGAATACCTTGAAACCAAGCTGGGCGGTTTTTCCGTGTAACAATCATGACCGAAACTGATCCCGTTCCATGACCGGGATTTAAAATTAAAGAATCCTGGCCTAAAAGACCAGGTTTTTCAGGGCAAAATAAAGGAGGAATAAGAATATGAATGAACAGGAAACACAATTAAAGACACAGCATAACTTTGGTGATTTTCTTTACTGGAACCTGGTTGTTTCCGTACCGTTTATTACCGCATGTATGGCCATTGCCAGGGAGTCAATTTTATGGTTAATTTGTTATATAATAACCTGTATTTTGCTCGTCATGGTCATCTACAAATTTTACTGTACCCATTGCCCTCATTACATTCAAAGTCCCAAAAACACCAAGTGCATGTTTTTTTGGGGAATTCCTAAATTTTTTAAGGAAAAATCCGGCCCCTTAAGTCTAATTGAAAAATCCGTGGCACTGGTTATACCTTTCGTTATCGTATTGCTTCCGCTTTATTATTTGCTCTTACAACCGGGTTTTCTGGTTATCTATTTTCTCTCTGTTATGGTTTTGTGTACAACGTTGAGAAGATATGAATGTAAACGATGCGTCTATTTCCAATGTCCGGTAAACTGTGCGGAAAAATAGTCCGGATATGTCCATAAGGTGTGTTTTTTTCTGATGACCAAGTCATTACGCCAACGGGACTTTCGTGCAGAGCTGCTCCGCTAATGCAATCTTTGCACGAAAGTCCGGAATTGCGCATTATTCCCACCGGTTACGGCCTACTTTTTTCAAGTCAATATAATGTACCGTTCCCCGCTCATTTATAAAAGAGGTCAGAATCCAACTGACCAGGCTGATCAATAGCGATCCAAAAACCGCCGGCCAAAATCCGTAAACTTTAAAACCGGATATCACCCCGGAGGCCATCATCAGCATGATTGCGTTTATCACAAAGGTAAAAAGCCCGAGACTCAAAACATTTATGGGAAGCGTTAGAATAAATAATATGGGCCGAAAAAAAGCATTCAGTATTCCTAAAATAGCTGCAGCGAAAAATGCGGATAAAAAATTACGTACGTATATTCCTTCAAGCAAATAAGACGTTACCATGATTGCAACCGTAAGAATTAACCACCTCAGAAAAATTCCTCTCATTATTTTTCTCCGTAAACTCGATAAAAAAATATACTGAAAATGTCCATAACTTGCATTTTTTCTTCAACGTTTCATTGGTAAAGATTTCCGATGTCCGTGTTTTAATAATCCACGCGTTCTTTCAGTTCCTTTCCACACTTGAAAAACGGCAGCTTTTTAGATTTAACCTGGGTGGGTTCTCCGGTTTTGGGATTCCTTCCGGCATATGCCTTATATTTCTTGACATAAAAAGAACACAATCCCCTGATTTCCACCCGATCCCCTTTTGCAAGTGCATCGGATATGGTACCAAAGAACGTTTTAATTACAGCTTTTGCTTCGGATTTTGTAAGTCCCGCATGGTTTCTTAACGTTTCTATGAGTTCCAGTTTATTCATGGCAACCTCCTGAATTAATCAGTAATTAGATCAGCATAATAAAGAATCGGTTGAAATTTGTCAATGAATTCTGTATGGTTAACCAGGGTAAACGCATTTGAATCCCAATATAGGAAGAACGCTACACCGAAATCAAATGCGATTGCCCTGTATGGTTAACTGAATTTAGATAAGAAACCATGACAACCGATTATCTTACCCAAATAGATCAATACAATATCCGCCACGCATGCCCGGAACCCGGCAAATGTGCTCTTTTGGTAATTGATATGCAACGATATTTCTTTTCTGTTGCAACACCAATACTGGGAAACGTTCTATCTATTATCGAAGCGTGTCGATCAAAAGGTGTCAGGATAATTTTTACCAGACACGGACACAGGGACGTTTCGGAAGATGGTGGGATGCTTGCGGAATGGTGGGGAGATCAAATCGACCATGGATCAAAAGACTGGGAACTTATCGAGGCCCTAAAAACGTCCCATGACGATATAATCATTGATAAGAATCGATATAGCGTTTTTCATGGAACCGGTTTCCATGACATCCTCAAATCACAAAAGATTGATGAGCTTATTATTACCGGAGTGATGACAAACTGCTGTTGTGAAACAACGGCAAGAGATGCTTTTGTAAGGGACTACCGGGTCTTTTTTGTTTCGGATGCAACAGCCACGGTGAATGATGAACTACATATCCCATCTTTAAAAAATCTTGCATTTGGCTTTGCATATATTGTATCCACGAAACCGTTGTGTGGTTATTTATCTAAAGTGGATTACTCCTGAAATCTGCATAATTTATTGAGATGTTGGTTTGTTAAGTATAAGGAGCTAACAAGAAAAAACCTTTGACTTTCCAGGCTACATATGAATAAATATTATTTTATAAAGTTAATTTATTGGTAAAAGAGGGGGTGATGTTTATGCCGTTAGGGGAAAAAGATTTTTTTTCTGCTTTTGTAAGTGTTAGTAAGGCAATCAGTTCAACGAGGAATCTAAAAGACGTTCTGGATTTGATCGTAAAACACGGGATGGATTCCTTAGATATGAAAGCAGGCGCCATCAGTTTATGGAATAAAAAAGAAAACCGTTTGGAGCTTATAACCCAGCGTAATTTGAGCCAGGAATTTATTAACAAAGGCCCGATTCTTGCGGATAGAAGTATTCCTGACTCCGTCATGAGCAAACGACCTGTGGTTGTGCCAAATATTGAGAACGATAGGCAACTACAGTATCCCGAAGCGTGTAAAAAAGAGGGAATTCAATCGATCCTGGCCGTTCCCATTGTTTTTAAGGATAATGTTATCGGTGCAATCCGTCTTTATGACTCGAAATCAAGGGAATTTACTTATAAAGAAATTGAGTTCATTACTGCGTTAGCAGAGCAAGGAGGGATAGCCGTTGAAAATGCCCGATATATGGAAAAAATATTGAAAGACCACAAGGAAGAAAAGGAAGAGCTTTGGGACTGGTTTTACTCGATGACCGGCTCGCCAAGACTTGATGGATGATGATACGTCAAACCGTTTTTCAAGGCTGGGCAACTGCCCGGCCTTTTTTGTTTTTCGATCTAAGGGCTAAAACCTCGCTAAAAACACGGTATCAAAAATAGATACCGGTACACGGTCTTTTACGGTTATCCTTCCGGCACAATCCGCATAGGGTGTATGGTGCCAAAATATTATGGAATCGACTTTGGCACCGGATCGGGTTTTTCGGTTATTGAGCCGGTGCGACAGAAGGCGGTGAAAGTGTTAGAACTTTAACAAAAGTACAAAACAAATTAGAGATGGGGGCTGGTCCAAGTCAATTCCCTGGTCAACCGCATCAACAAAAACCACACCCCCTGACAATTCAGACTTTATTTTTTGACTTTTGTTGCTTTTTAAGACACTTTTTATCTTTTCTTATGATGGCACAGAGTTTTGGATTATAAAGCTCTTTACAGTTATCGTGATTATACAATGGGCATTCTGGATACTTTTTTGACATAAATCTTTTTATTCCTTCTGGTTGTCGCTCGGTTTATGCCTTTTTATAGACTCCCTTTCCTACACTCTTAATTTTTCCTTGGCTCTTCAGTTTATAAATAATATTGTAAGTTTTCTTCAGATCAAATTCGGTCTTTTTCATTAACTCAGCGACACCCACACCCTTTTTACTTCTATTAATAACTGCGAACATTGTATCCGCTGCTGTTAATTTGACGGCTTTCTTTGCGGCAGGTTTTTTAACAGCGACCTTTTTTACGGCTTTTTTCCTGACAGTTTTTGGCTTTTCAAGCTTACTTGCTGCAACAATAATTTTATCAACTTTTTTTGATAGTGCGTTTAGATCCTTGTTAACAGACTGCAGACTCTTTTTAAGATTTTTCATTTCTGGATTCCTCCTTTAATTTTTGAGAATTACCTAACAAGACAAATGAAAACCAGCGGAAACATTTTCACCTTTATGAAAAAGACGGTTAAACGTTTTAAAAGCGTTGGATGTTTTTTCTTCGATCAATTCAATACCATTGTTTTTTAAAAATTTACGCAAAGCTTCGGTGGATTTCATCTGTCCCGGCGAACCTTTACCAAGTACCAAAATGTCGGGTTTGGATTTCAAAATATCTTGAATATCATCAACATCAACAAGATGTCCTCTTTCCCTCCACCATTCAGGAACAACTTTTCCCAGAATGATTTTAACGTCATTTCTGTAACTCACACCATTTATGACCATATTTCCAAAAGAATATTGTTCGATCATGATATGTTGTAATCATATGGTTTTTGTTAACTGTTTACCCGCTTTCTCAATTCCTTTCCAACCTTGAAGAACGGCAGTTTCTTAGGTTTAACCCGGGTGGGTTCCCCGGTTTTAGGGTTTCTCCCGGCATATGCTTTGTATTTTTTAACGTAAAAAGAACACAATCCCCTGATTTCAACCCGGTCACCTTTTGCCAAGGCGTTTGACATTTCCTTAAAGAAGAGTTTCACTACCGCTTTTGCTTCTGATTTTGTCAGATCGGTTTTCTCCCTTAGAGTTTCTGTAAGTTCAAGTTTGTTCATATAATCCTCCTGAATTAATTATCAATTAAATCAACATAATAAAGAATTGATTAAAAATTGTCAATGAATTCTGTATGGTTAATTCAAAACAAAATCCTTAGACCTACAATTTTGCACCAAAAATGGTATGTTTAAGACCATCAAATGCACATTCTTTAAGATTTTTAGGCGTTTTATCAGGCAGTTATCGCGGAACAATTCATAATCCATAAAAAAACCTTGAAAGAAGAGATAATATGAATTTAAACGAGAGTATCGAATTTTATAAATCTGAAATTAATCATTTCTAATTCGTGTCCATCCAGAAATAGTAGATTTTGGTTTCCGGCAAGGCCCGAGCGAATTTTCAACCGCAGGCATAGCGCGCTATTTCGAGGATTGAAAACGAGAGCGAACGCCGCCGGGGGCCGAAAGATGCCGTTTATGGATGGACACAAATTCACTTTAAGAGACAAATTATGCTACTTGTCGCAGATAATATTCGGATTACCAATAAAAGAATTGAAAGGGCGGTCAATGAACTGAATCCCGCGCCGATTCAGGAGATGGCAAGAAGATGTGAGGCTGCCGGAGCAGATGCCATGGATATAAATTCGGGTCCGCTCTCTCGTGAGCCTGTAAAGCAGATGACATTTCTGGTGGAAGCAGTTCAGGCGGTTTCAGACCTTCCAATTCTCATTGACACAGCAAATCCCAGAGCCATGAAAGCAGGCCTTGAGGCAAATAAAAAGGTTGCTATTATCAACGGTTTTTCTTTGGAACCAGCAAAACTTGAACAGATGCTCCCTTTGGCAAAAAGGTTCGGAACCCGGATTGTCGGTTATCTGCTCTATCCTAACGGGCATGTTCCGCCTGACGGATCAGAACGGTTAAATGTGGCGGTTGCGCTTTATGATGCGTTCCGGAAAGCCGGACTCGAAAATGAACAACTGATCATAGACCCCGTTGTCGCACCGGTGATGTGGCAAAACGGGACTATCCAGAACATGGATATAATCTCAGTGCTAAGAACCCTTCCTGATCTTTTGGGATTTGATGTCAGTACCATAGCAGGGCTTTCAAATCTGACCAGCGGGCAGGGGGATAAAGAGAAGAAGCGGCTTTTGGAAAGCGTTTATCTTCCCATGCTTGCCGTATCAGGACTGAGTATGGCTTTGCTGAATATGTTTCATGAAAAGACGGTCAGGATTGCCGGAGTATATAATGCTTTGATAAATAAAAAAATATTTTCATGGGAAGAGATATAAATATTTTTTTAAAAATATAGATAATTAGCTTGCTTCCGGTATAAAAAAAAGTTAAATTTAAAAAAATCATTTGGCCTTGCCTGAAATTGGCGAGGCAGTTTCTTTCTGAAGGAACAATTCATATTTTACTGTGACATCCTCCGGCATGAGACGTTGAAAATATTAAAGAAAGGAGGATGTTATCATGACCAATGGAACTGTAAAGTGGTTTAGCGACCAAAAAGGGTTCGGATTCATTGAGCAGGAAGACGGATCGGATGTGTTTGTTCATCATTCAGCAATCAATGCAGACGGTTTTAAATCCCTCAATGAAGGTGACCGAGTTTCCTTTGACATAGAGCAAGGACCAAAAGGTCCTGCTGCAGCCAATGTCACTGTAATCTAACTTCCTGTCTCTGACAAAAAAGGGCACTCCTACAAATAACAATGGAATGCCCTTTTATTTCATTTTAACCTATACCTGACCGATTCGCTATCATCACACCTTAAACCGGAGAAACTTCGGGCAAAAAATCTTCTCATTTTGTCATTACCAGAAATAATTGCCAAGAATGATGAATAATATTCAATTTGGTTGTCTTGAAAAGATACAGCTAAATAAAATCTTTCATCATCCATACTTTTGACAGTTACATATTACAAAAACGGATATCCATAACAATCCATGAAGTTACCATGGAGGTACTTATTTGATATTCAATTAGTAAAATTAACCTGCCCATTTTTTGTGACTATGGAGGACATCAGAATGAATATTTACATAGGCAATCTATCGTATGAGGTGACGGAAGAGGCTTTAAAAGAGGCTTTTGAGGTCTTTGGAGAGGTCAGCACCGTTAAGGTCATAAAAGACAATCACACTGGCAAATCAAAAGGATTCGGATTTGTGGAGATGCCCGATAAAGCTGAAGCAGAGTCTGCAATCGAAGGTTTGAATGGGAAGGACCTGAAAGGGCGAAGTCTTAATGTCAGTGAAGCCCGCCCTCGCTCTGAAAGCCGCCGAGGTGGCGCAAGATCCGGAAGACCAAGGCGTGGCGGTGGCGGACCAAGGCAAGGCGGAGGAGGTTGGAGCGGAGGCGGTGGCGGACCAAGGCAAGGCGGAGGAGGTCGGAGCGGAAGCGGTGGCGGACCAAGGCAAGGCGGAGGAGGACGACGCTTTTAGGTAACGGTAACCGGTTTAAGATATCAGTTTGTTACCTTAGACTTGGCATCCTTTCGGATACTATGAGAGTATCTCTAAAAAATCGGCGTTTCAAAACTTAATATTTTTTATTGAAAAAAAAATTACACGAGTTTTTTGAATATAACCCCAGAGAAATAGGCTCTGCATTTCACAGTGCAGGCGCAGAGATTGAACAAAAATCCTCGGTTATGTATTGACACTAAATAAGACCGCAATCATTTAGAAATGTTTCGAGATCGCGCCAGAAGGTGTCCCAGCTTGGAGGGCAGTCGTTATGTCCGCTGTCGTAGGATATGAGTTGACCGCGCCGGGCTGCCTGATAGAGAGTGGTTCCATGCTCATAGGGAATGACATCGTCGAATTTGCCGTGGACAACAAGAATGGGGCCATGATAAGCTTGGACAATCGCAAGATTATCGAAAGGGTCTCTGACAAGGAAATCGGGAACTAAATATTTTGATGCGAACGAACGGACGCTGATAAACGACGACATCAAAATCAGTGCCGCCGAAGGTCGATGAGCAGCAAGTGTGCAAACCGCGCCGCCCCCTAAGGATCGTCCGAAAAGGACGATTCTGGAGGGATCGACATCCGGTCGCGCAACGAGCATATCATAAGCACGGATAAATGCTTGGGTGATGTTTTTTTGGCTGGGAGAACCCTTTGATCTCCCATATCCGGGATACTCTACAAGCAATACTCCTATGCCGATATGAGTAAGCTTTTTAAATTCATGTGGCCAGAAGTCGATAAGTTCTCCGTTGCCGTGGGCGAAAATAACCGCCGGCGATGGTTCTGTGACATGGCCGGAAGTTTGCGGGAGAAACCATGTTTCGATTTTTCCGAAACTTGTGGTCACCCAGATCTTTTCCAGACTGGAAGTATTTTCAGTATGATAAGGGAGTTCTGCAAAATAACGAGGAAACAGCATTTGCCGCTGCATTACAAAAAGAAAACCGCAATAGACAAGATATAAAAAGAGTGTCACCGTAACGATTTTGATCAGGATATTCATTTTCACTCTCTCTTCATTAAAATCCCATATATTGTGTTATTTTTTTCTTGACATACAATATATTCCATGAAATAAATAGCCATACGTTTTATGACAGGCTTAAAGAAGTCGTGTGATTTTTATTAACCGCCTTATTAAACTTAACATATTCTCTGATAAGAGTCACACTTTTTGACAGACCTACCTATAGTAAGGTTGCTCGTTCTGGTAGGTTTGTTTTTATTTTTGATACTAACCCCTTTGAAAACCAATCGATTTTCAAAGGGTTCTTCCGAAAACAGGGTCCTTTGGTCCGGGCCTCTTTAATTCCGACAAAACAATTTATTTGCATTTTTTATACAAATGGTATTGATCAAGATAACTTCCACAAGATTCTGATAATAACCACACAGGAGAAGGGCAATGGGTTTAAAAGGTAAAATTTTA
>JAFDEW010000336.1 GCA_019310125.1 Deltaproteobacteria bacterium
GTTGATCAACATAGCCAGTAACAGCGATTTGACAATGGAAGAGATGACCGAAGCTTCAGAGCGGATATATAATGAAGTCGGAGAAAATGCCGAAATTATCTGGGGAACCGTGATCGACGACACTTTGGGCGATGAGATGCGGGTAACCGTTATTGCAACCGGAATCGATTCAAGTCCTAAATCCGAAAAGGGAACCGAGCTCAGAGGCAAGATCAGAGATATCACATTTGACGACTTAAATGACGCCGTAGATTATGACGAACCCACATTTATCCGCCGGAAAACAGCGGTGGGTGAATCGAGCGGCGCCACATACAGAGGATACAAAGGGATTGTAATTGACAACAGCGACCTTAATGACCTGGATGTGCCGACATTTTTAAGAAAAAAGGCGGACTAGGGCTTCTAAACAAATCAAGAGATTAATATTTATGTCAAGTTTTTGGAACCGCAAATGATTACTGATTGTTACCACATGATACTGGATACTGGTCTCTGGATTCTGGATGAAAAAATAAATCCGCTTTTTAATGGTTATCCAGCATCAAGCATCCAGCAACCGGCATCGTTCCGCCTCAAATAATGGATTACTATGTTACTAAACTCTTGGGTTTGGGGTAACACGTCGCTAAACTTAAAATTTAATCATCAATGGCAGGGAAAATCGACAAATTCCATAAAAGATTTGCTGAATCGGAAATCGGGACCATTCGCAAACCATGGAAAGGGCGGATCAAAGTCGCCCTGGTCTACCCCAACACGTATCATGTTGGAATGTCCAACCTCGGTTTTCAGACGGTATATGATTTACTCAATAAAATTGAGCACGTTGTATGCGAAAGGGGTTTCCTCCCGACGGACAAACGGCCGGGATCGGATCGGATCATTACCATAGAGTCCGGAAGTCCTATTTCCGCTTTCGACGTCATTGCGTTTTCCGTGTCATTTGAAAATGATTTTCCCAACCTTCTGGCCATTCTTGAAAAGGCAGGACTTCCTCTGCGATCTAGTAACAGAGAGATCCCCCACCCTCTCATCATCGCAGGGGGAGTCGCTTTTTTTTTAAACCCCGAACCTGTGGCGCCCTTCATCGATTGTTTTCTGATCGGGGAAGCCGAAGCCATCGTTCCCCGATTTTTCGATACAGAGTTGCCGGACTTGCTGAATCAAGATAGAACCTTGTGTTTAAAAACCCTTGCCCGAAACGTTCCCGGCACCTATGTTCCGAAGTTTTACAATGCCACATACCATTCAGATGGAACATTTCGTGCAGTTGAACCGCTATTAGACGTACCCGTTAAAATTGAGCGCCGATTTTTAAAAGATCTTTCCCGGACTCCGACCTGCAGTACCGTATTAACCCCGGATACCACCTTCGACCGTACATTTCTGATTGAGGTCGGCAGAGGCTGTGCCCACGGATGCAGATTTTGCAGCACGGGATTTGTTTACAGACCGCCGAGATTCAGGCCCCTTTCCCTTCTCCAAACATGTTTGCAACACGGCGTTTCCATGACCGACCAGATCGGTCTTGTAGGCGCTTGTATTTCGGATCATCCTGAAATCAACACGCTGTGCAAGCAAAATTTTGAAAAGCATATCAGAATATCGTTTAGCTCTTTTAGAGCAGACGCGCTTTCGCCGGAGCTTTTGTCCGTGCTCAGGGAAAGTAAAGTCAAAACCGCCACCATCGCACCGGATGCGGGTTCCCAACGCTTGCGAAACATCATTAACAAAGGCATCACTGAAGAACATATCCTCAACGCTGCTGAAACCCTTGTGGCTGAAGGCATACCCAACTTAAAGCTCTATTTTATGGTGGGGCTCCCGCTGGAAACCATGGATGATGTTGAAGCTATTGTCACACTTTGCAAACAGGTAAAGCATAAATTCCTCAAATCCAGCAGAGTTAGGAAACGCATCGGAGAAATAACCGTCAGTCTAAGCTGTTTTGTTCCCAAGCCGTTTACTCCTTTTCAATGGGTGGCCATGGATGATATTCGTTCATTGAAAAACAAGATAAAAACCATAAAACAAGGGCTTAAAAGAGTGGCAAATGTTCGGGTGCATGCGGACGTCCCTCGATGGGCTTACATTCAGGCCCTGTTGTCACGGGGCGACCGTAAGGTGGCGCAAATATTATCCCTGGCCCATAAGAACCGGGGCAACTGGCCCAAAACCTTTAAAGAATCTCCCGTAAACCCTGACTTTTATGTCCTTCGGGAGCGATCTTTAGACGAATTGTTCCCCTGGGACTTTATTGATCACGGCATCAACAAATCGTTTCTCAAAAAAGAATACAAAAGAGCCCTGCAGGGCAAAACCTCTCCGCCATGTCCCATGGAGTCCTGCACCATCTGCGGAGTCTGCAAAGAAAACAACAAAGATTAATGGATCACTGCCAATCGTTATGGGTTATTGTTTTTTCATTTTTTTCTTGAGCCGAACGGTGAAGTCACCAGCAGGGAATAAACAAGGTTGATGTAAATATAAATGAGGTTAGAGTAAAAAGAATATGGCTGAAGGAAAAAAAGCCGTCAACCCTTCCTGGTTGGTGTACTGACTTATAAGCCGTTTCCGTCAGATAAAAAAGGTTTTTACCCTGTCTGGAATTGGATAGATGATAGTTCTTCTTGGGAAGCCCTCGATGAAATACGCAAAAATTCAACACCAACAACTTGATCGTTTTCATCGAAGTCGAGTATAATACCAGGTTGGACTTCTTCAGATTCGACTATCCGGTTTTCATCAAGACGGAAATAAAGGCTGTCATTTTCTTTGTCAACTCTAATTCTCATAACTTGGTTTTCCTTAAACGCCTGTCAAAAAAGGCAGTTATAGCTCGATTAGGTTTTGTCCTCACATTAATTACAACTCGAAGCCAACGGTTTTGGTATTCAGGAAACTGCTTGATAAAATGCCGGGTGCCATCTTCATGATCTTCAATATTATCTGGGAATGGGGAATGGTGTCAAATCTTGAATAGTGAATAAATTTGATTGAATTTTTCTTTTAAGTCACGGTTTTCCTCCATTCTCAGCCTTATCGACCTTACGATATGGCTGATCGAGGAATACGTCATTCCAAATAAACGACCGATTTTTTCGTTGGTCAATATACCTGTCTTCCAAATAGAAAACACCAACAGATCGCGGTCATCTCTTTCAGCTTTTGATATTCTTGGTGACTGCCTGAAATCATCGAGATCGCAATCAAGAATCCTCGCTGCTTCGTTCAACTTGGCAACAGGATCGATGCTTTTGGCCAGATCGCGTTGTTGAGGAATTTCTTTATGTGGTTTTTCCGGCAAATATGTGCTGCGGATTTTGTTGACGAATTTTTCCGATCCTATAATCATGCCATGACGAAAAT
>JAFDEW010000337.1 GCA_019310125.1 Deltaproteobacteria bacterium
CACATTTTGTGTATGGCAGGCTTTAAATCGGCAAAAAACAGATTTTTTTATTTAAAGAGTCATCGGAAATTGATAGGTTTATAGTCATCCTATATTTTCCCCGGATCCCATATATGCGCAAACTTTTTTTCTTTATTAAGCCCATGGCGAATCGTTACATCGGCTTTCTGATGTTTCTGTTTGTCTATACGATGATTATGCAACGGTGCGGTGGGTTGTTTTCAGTGTTGACCAACTGGCGCCTGGAGATTCCGCTGCTTCTCTACCTTTACTATTACTTTAACCTGATCACCCGAAAATCCCGTCTCCAGTGTTTGTTGGCTGGCGTGCCTGTTCTGCTGGTGTATGGCATCTTTGATTTTTACTATCTGCAACTTGGCGGTGTGCTTCGTCTCATCGAGGTGACCGAGCTGCCGGAGCTGTTCCTAGTAATGCCATTTGGCGCCAAGATTTTCATCGGCCTGTTGCTGGGTATGCCTATTATTGCCTTTCTGCTGAGCGTGCAATTGTGCCGGTTTCGCCAGCTTCTTTTGGGAACACTGCCGCTTCTGGCAATACTGGTAGCGGTTGAGAGGTATCCGGAATTTTTCATGGCGGCCTTTGAAGGAACCCATAAAAAGATTGACTGGATGTCGGATGCGGAGAGCTTGCGCAGCAACGGTCGCGTCAGCATGGCACTTTATAATGAGGCCCGCAGGAAAAGTTGCCTGAAAAAAACAGCAGCCTATCGCGGTGACTCCTTTTTTAAACGGACATTTGACGATACTGTTGTTAAGGTCAGAACTCTCCGGACCAAGCACAATGTCCACCTGATCGTGCTTGAAAGTTTTATCGATCCCAACCTGTTCCGCGAGGCCCATTTTTCGCGCAACCCTATTCATCCTTCTTTTGATTCATTTTTTAAAGGCAAAGGCGGATTTTCGGTTTCACCCGTATTTGGCGGTGCCACTGCCCAAGCCGAGTTTGAGATTCTCTCCGGAGTACCCGCAATGCAGGAACTTTCGGGCATCGAATTCAATGTGTTTACCGGGGCTAAAACCCTTTGTCTACCAAACCTCCTCGCCCAGGGGGGCTTTCATACGGTCGCTACTAACGCCTTTCTGCCGGATTTTTTTAATTCACTCAATGCCTACGAGGGTATGGGCTTTGAGCGTATTTTCTTTCCCCGCGATTATGCACCAAGACGCGAAACCTATTTCAGCACCGGTGATGTGACCGGCGAGAGGTACATGTTCGATGGAAATCTGTTCACCCAAAATTTGGCGTTTGTTGCAAAATGGTTCAAGGAAAATCCCGGTAGACCTGTGTTTAACTATATCATCGGCATATATGGTCATACTCCGCACGACATCAACACCGAGAAACGGCCAAAGGTGGTTAAGATGCTGGGAAAGGTTCGAGACTACCAACTCGAGAGGGCGGTAAACCAGTGTTACTACAGAACCAAAGCAATCGCCTCCTTCGTGAAGGAACTCATCCGAATTGATCCGAAAAGCATTATCATCTTGGTGAGTGATCATCTACCTCCGCTCACTTATGGCCCAAACACCTATCGCGACCTCAACTACCTTGGAAAATCCCAGAACTACATTCATATGAACCGTATCTACATTGTCGAAAACGGCCAGCCCGTTCATTACGATACCATTCATCACTACGACATTCCCCGGCTCATTTTAAGCTATGTGACTCAAGCAAAATACGATCATAAGGTTGCCGCCAAAACCAACTTCCGAAATGTCGGCTTCAGCATAACTGACTTTCACGAGCAATACATGGCGATTATGGCAAATGCCATGAATGAAGAACCCCTCTTTTCGCCCATCGAATAGGGGATGACCCAAAAAATAAACAGCTCAAGGGTTTCGATTTTAGGTACTCAGACTGTGGCTAAGGGCTTGGACAGCGATAAGCTTTCGAGATATCTTGAAACAGTTGAACCGAGAGATATCCGGTTTTATAAAGTACACGGCTTTACGATCGTAGTTGAGGAAATCGAACCGAGTAGCGGGGTCAAATTTTTGATATTTAGACGCGAGGCACACTATGTGTAATTAGACCCCTGAACTTTTAACCCCATAACAGTTATTGGACTCCCTGATGAGTATAGCTTGCCCGATACCTCAAAAACGAAGAGTTAAATCACAATTTCATATATCTCCAAGGTACATGGAAATAAGCTAATCCTTTGCTCACTGCAATATATCTTCTTTTTGGTTAAAAACCGTGAGGTTGTGTTTTCGGATATCAGAAAGGCAAATCTCATTTTTGGGCTTTGCCTTTTTTGCATTTTTGTAAAAAATACGATATATGAATTTTTGATGGAAGTGTTTGGTCCTGAGGTCTGGCAAGAGATCACCGATTTTGACAAATCCGATTTTCGTGAGTTACTCTCAATATCATAAGTTTTAGACTGAAAAACTGACCACAATATATTGTATCCACCTTATTTATTCTGAATTAGGAATATTGATCAAATCCCGCAATATTTTTTTTAATAAGACCACTGAACGCTATTAAAGAAGTGCGCACCTCCTTCACCATTCAAGTATCATGAAACTACAAACCTTGCCATACAGAGCCGTATCTGACATTATTCGCATAACATTTCATTTTTGCACGTTTAAATGCGTTCCTCTCATTCTTTTAAAAAAAACAAATATTTAGCTTGCTTTCTCTCTAAATAAAGATTATTATATATGTAATCAATTAAGTCCTGCTTAATCTGCGGGACGGTTTATCTCTGAAGGAAAAATCCATTTGTCAAAGTGGCACCCTCCAGTTTGAGACGTTGAAAATTATTAAGAAAGGAGGATGTTATCATGACCAATGGAACTGTAAAGTGGTTTAACGACAGCAAAGGGTTCGGATTCATTGAGCAGGAAGATGGAGCGGATGTGTTTGTTCATCATTCAGCAATCAATGCAGACGGTTTTAAATCCCTAAATGAAGGCGACCGAGTTTCCTTTGACATAGAGCAAGGCCAAAAAGGTCCTGCCGCTGCAAATGTCACTGTGCTTTAACCTTATGTTCTGAATAAAAAGGGCATTCCTTCTAATATTGAGGGAATGCCCTTTTGTTTGGTTTGAATTTATACCTTCACAACTCGCTATCATCAGGTCTTAAACTCAACAAAGTCCCAAAGTCCCAAAGTCCCAAAGTCCCAAAGTCCGCTCTAATTACCTGTTGATGATGATTTAAATTTCAAAAAAACCTTCTGATTTTTTTCCATCTATTTCCGGCGCGCTGTCTTCCCAATTATAGATTCTGCAGGCATTAACCTGATCTGACTGAATAATGCAGCCAATAAAAGGCATAAAAGGATCTCGGAGCGGACTTTGGGACTTTGGGACTTTGTTGAGTTTAA
>JAFDEW010000338.1 GCA_019310125.1 Deltaproteobacteria bacterium
TCCAAGGTGTGACCGCCATGTTTTCAGAGGCGTTATGAGCTGGCTGTCGCGGCTGAAACCGCGAACAGTAACCACAGGACCAATTGTAAAAACTTGATGGGTTCAGACGGAAATATGCATGGTCTTTTTTTCATTATATACTTATCAGACAATCTATGGGTCGTTAGCGGATCGTTAGCAGTCTTTTTTATAGCTTTAGGAGGTTTGCTTCATGAATTATTCTTAAAACAAAAACTGAATTGTCTATGATACGATAAATTATCCTGTATTTTTTATAAATCAGATGCCGATAGTCGGTGCCGAAAAATTCATTTTCACGGATCAATGGATGGCGATTGGGAAAAGTCTCAAGTGAATAAACCTTTTGTTCTAACTCTATGACAAAATTCATAGCGTTATTCAAACTGTCGGCTGCAATATAATAAAAAATACGTTCCAAATCATTTTGTGCCTGCTCGGTGAAATTAACCTGATATTTTTTTGTCACGTTTAAATTCCTTGAAAAAGGCTCTTGATTCTTTATAGCGATTGTTGCTTATATCTTCTTCCGCCGGCATAAGAAGTTTAAGCAAATTAAATGCATTTGTAATTTTTTCATATTCTTTTGCATCCATCAGCACGGCCTCGGCTTTTCCATTCACTGTGAGAACAACCGGGCGTTTTGTTTTTTGAATTTGTTTCAGGACCGAGTTGGTGTTTCTCTTTAAATCGGTAATCGAACGTATATCCTCAGTTATACTTAATGTCATTTTATCACCTCATAATCATTCATTTCAGCATATTATTTAATGTTTTTAATATGCATTATTTAATGATAAATATCAAGCTTATTTTGTGCTGAGGGGAGCGATACGCGCAAAGAGTGGGAAACCCGTTAAAATTTTAGGTTCTTTAGCGGTTAGTTTCTTAACTGTAAATTTTTTGCTTTTTATGGCAAAAAATCAATATACAAGCACCAAATATCAATTAAATTTCAATGACCAAAGCCTGTTTAGAATTTTGAATTTGGGTCACGCGCAGCGCAGGCGCTCACGCGGCGCAAGCGCCTGCGCTGCGCGTGCGCCGCGTGTTGTGATTTGCCTGCCCTGTTAAATAAATCGTAGATTTAATGCGAAGCATTATTTAACAGGGTAAATGATTTGTGATTTGTTTTTTCCGGTTTATCCGGGTTAGGTTCTCAAGGGGTGTTGATCAACCGTTTACCAGTTTTTTAATTTCATCTAAAAGCGGCGGCTTTAAGGTTCGCCATTTGGGCTGTATGGCCTTGTCTTCATGCCATGTGAATTCAACAGCATCAAATTTTTCCGGAATCACATGTTTGCCGTCAACACCATATTTATTCTCCGGATAATATTCTATCCAGAGCATGCGGTGTGGATCCAGGTTGAACTCTTTTGCAACCAGCGTAACAATGTGGCTGGTAGCGGCCCTTAGCTGCATTTTACTGCCCGGGACATCTGAAATTACCACGATAATCGGCCTTAAATGCATCAGCCTTTTTTTATCATCTTTGGTAAGATCATAGATCCGGAGTCGGCACTTCCCGCTTCCCAGCATGAGTTTGCCGCCCCATCCTCTCCATGAAAATATATCATCGTGTATCAGCATGGTTCTTTAAGAAAAAGCGCTTACCGTGTGTGCCCGGGTATATCATAGGTGGTGCAACTGCCGCTTGAGCAGGTCCTGCTCTGAGATTTCACCTTGGTGCCTGCGGAACCAAAACCCATGGTGTAGCTGGTGGTGCTCAGAACCCGTTCCAGTTCCTCGCCGCCGCACTTTGGACACTTTAGTTCAACTTCCTCATCTTGATTCATAACAAGCATCTCAATATATTCCTCGCATTTTAAACATTTGAACTCGAATATCGGCATGGTTATACTCCTTTAAGCACCTAATAGTAAAGAATTCCGAATCAAAGGGCTTGGCTTTGACCCTAAAAAATTCTGCTAACCTACAAGCCGGACAAGTTAAAAGTGATAAGTGACCTAAAGTGCCTAAAGTTTTGGAGTCGCTACGCTCCTATGATTTTATATAATTTAATAAATTCCTTAACTTTAGCTCACTTCAAACTTTAGTTCACTTCAAACTTTTACGGCGTTCCTTCAGGAAGAGTAGGCGAACTCTAACTTAGCCCAGAGAACCGAAATTTTAATTTTATATTAAATATATTTTACCATCTTTTCGAAATTGTCAAGATTGACGTTCTCGTAAAAAGTCATATTTTGATGGCAAAATAAAAAGCTCCAAATTCAAGGCGTGCAAATTTTGTAATCATGAGGCGTACTTATCGTACGTTAAATGATTGCGAAATGCAGCACAACGCAGAAGTTGGACTTTTTACGAGACCGTCAAGATTTACCGTCTATGGGCAACCTTACCTCAAATACCGCACCGGGTCCGTCACTGTCTCTGAGTTTTAACGTGCCGCCGTGTTTCCGGACAATTTCGTGACAAATATATAATCCAAGGCCGGTGCCCTTGCCAACCTCTTTGGTGGTGAAAAAGGGCTTGAAAATATCCTGGCGGACAGATTCGGGAATGCCGGGCCCGGTATCTTTACAGGAAAAAACCACCCGGCGTCTATCAGGGTCAAACCATGTATCAAGATATATGACTCCCTTGTTATGGATAACAGACTGAATGGCATTTTGAATAATATTCAGCGCCACCTGACCCAAATTGGCAAAATTTCCCTGAATATCCGGGAGGTCCGGGTCATAATTTTCCACGATTTCAAGACCGTGATGTTTGTACTGGTTGTGCATAATCCGCAACGCATCTTTTACCACCGAATTCATGCTCACCGCTTCCGAATAGGTCTGGGTCTGCCGGGAAAGCCCTAACAGACTGGCCACAATCGACTTGGCCCGACCAAGCTCCTTATCGGCAAACTTCAAATCGTCTATCACTTCCGGGTCAAAAGGGTGCTGTTGATCCCATTGCTCAATATCTTCTATGGTGGCCTGTACCAGGCTGGTCACCGTTGTCAAGGGATTGTTCAGTTCATGGGCAACGCCGGCAACCAATTGTCCGATTGCGGCCAGGCTTTCCGATTGGATTAACATTTCCTGGGTTCGCTCCTTTTCAGACAGCGCGTGTTTCAGATCTACGGTCCTTTCTTGGACCTTTTTTTCAAGATTCTCCTTCAGATCATTCAGCGACTGATAGGAACGCGCATTTTCAACAGCCAGTGAACTCTGTCCGGCAAGCGTCTCGATAAGATCCATATCTTCACGCGTGAAAAGATCCCCGGAAAGTTTCTCCCCCAGAACCATAAATCCATTCAGATTTTCTTCAAAGATCATGGGAAAAATGATTTCCGCGCCCAACCCGTCCATATCTTTGAGCACATCCGGCATCTCGGGCCATGAATTCGATCACACACGTGTGGTCGTTTATCAAAATGGAACAACCCGGGTCAATGGGTTCCCCGCGGGTGGAAAAATTTATAAAACCTGGTCCCGATGTATTCTTCAAAAAAAGCGAACAATGACGAACCTTCATGGTATCAACCACCGTATCCATCAGAAGTTTGCCGATCTGATCATAATCGAGCACGGATACGATCAACTGGCTGACCC
>JAFDEW010000064.1 GCA_019310125.1 Deltaproteobacteria bacterium
CTCGACGTTCTTCACCTTGAATTGGAAGAACTGTTTGCCGCCGAGTCCGTAGACGAAGCGAAAGTTCTTGAAGTCGCCCAAAAGATTTCAGATCTGAAAGGCAAACTGTTTGTTCAGAGAATTGAATCTCGACTGGCAGTCGCAAAGCTGTTAACCGCGGACCAAGTTGGCAAGCTGAAAATGTTTAGATTGCATCACCCTGCACATCGCGGTAAACTAGACAAAACCAGAAAACATGGCAGGGCGTTGTCTAAAAATTGAAGTCAGATTCAAACAAAAAGCATAAGGCATCTTATTATCGACTAAGTTGGAAAACACTTAATTTGGAGGTATTAACATGAGAGAAAAATATTGCAAACTTTCGATTTTTGTTTTCACGGTCACAACTGTTCTTTTACTCGGCTTTTTCATGCTCACAACCACGCAGGCATTTGCTGATAATGGGTACAAAGGAAAAAACAAACAGAAAGAATGGCAAAAACAGAGAGGACAGGACAAGGAATATCGAAAACACCCAGGCGAAATGAGGCGAGAAGGTCGCAAACATTACGAGGAGCGGGGTCGTCGTGACTACAAAAAACGTTCGGATTACCACAAGCATCGTGGATACAAAATACGCCCCTATGATAAACGTCGTCATTACGGACGCTACGATCATAAAGGGCACCGGTATGATTATCAGGGCCATTGGCGCTCCTGGGATCAATGGAACAAGTACGCAAGAAAACATCCAAACATATACAAACATGGAAGATATTACCGGGAAAATGCACATTTAATGTTCAGGTTTTGCGAACCCGGGACCGGTAACTGTTTATTTTTTTCAATCGGAAGGTAGTAGTTTGGCCAATTATAAAACAATTGGACTCACTATGAATTTAAAGGTATAATATTTCGGCATCGTTTTTACCGAGCCACGGCAAGCGATATTTTATCGCTTCAACGGGTGTGAATCACGGCTGTTGGCAATATGAAAATTCATGTTCGTCTGCGCTACGTATTTAGCTTTGGGGAAAAGGTGTCAGGTTTCAGGTGTCAGGGTCGAGAAACCTGAAACCTGAACACTGACACCTTACGATTGAACTCAATAACCAACAATCTTGATTTATACCCCCTTTCAACGTCTAATGCATTAAGAAAATTTGTATAAAATAGGAGGCAGGAATGAAAAAATTTAAAAGAGCAAGTTCGCTGGTATTGGTATTTTTTTTAGTCGCTTGCGCCGCACCTCAAACAAAAACTCAAAAAGGGGCAACATATGGGGCTGCCGGCGGTGCTGTGGCAGGTGCGATCATCGGGCAGGTGATTGGCGGACATACTGAAAGTACCCTGTGGGGTGCAGCGATTGGTGCTGCTGTCGGCGGTCTGGGAGGCGCCGGGGTTGGTAAAATGATGGACAACCAAGAAAAAGAAATGAGAGACGCTTTGGCCGCTTCTGAAGCTGCCGCTGTACGCAGAGAAGGCAACCTCCTTGCGGTAACTTTCAAAGGCGATGTTACTTTTGACACAAACTCCACAGTTATCAATCCCGGACTTTATACTGAGATTGACCGCGTAGCAGGTATTCTTACCCGGTATCCGGAAACCCTGATAAGGGTTGAAGGGCATACGGATAGCGTTGGTACAGATGAATACAATATGGACCTTTCATTTCGGCGCGCAAACTCTGTAAGAGACCTTCTGGTCCAGAAAGGGGTCAACATCAGTCGTATTCAACCCGTGGGTTTTGGTGAAACAATGCCGGTCGCAACAAACGACACGGAAGCGGGCCGCCAGCTAAACCGAAGGGTGGAAATAAAGGTGGCACCGCAAGTGCAATAACAGTGCTAATGTGATTACTTATTGTAAACGCAGTATAACGGTCAAAATCTGCGATCACTGCAATTACAAAATTCCGACCAGATATATTTTGTGTTCCAAAGATATACCTGAAAAAGAGCGAAGCTTGTTATATTAATGCTGTTCAAGGACCCGCAGGGGTGATGTATATACGGTTGAAATCGCTCTCTCACGCCGGTAACGGGGGTTCGATTCCCCCTGGGATCACCAAAATAAAATCAGGGAGTTATGTTAAATCATAACTCCCTTTTTATTTTCTGTTTTTTCAATACCCGATATGCAAGGTATCTCAGGAGAGTCGACCCTAACCTTCCCGTATTAATAGAACAATTTTTTCACATATTCATTAGAAACACTATAGGGGAGACTGGAAGATCAATCCCCTATTTTAAAAACTTAGATATTATTCGCTCTCCGGATATTTGTAAACGTTCAAACCGATTACAGCATCCGTACCCTCGATCTTCTGGTTACCCCTCGTACTGGCGATGGTTATTGTTTTACCAGATTTAGAGGGTCCGAAGTCCTTTGTCAAATCTATCTCAATAATTAGTTTATCGTCTTTAATCTCCCATTCTACCTTCTCCATTTCTTCACCTTCTTTCGTGTTTTAGTCTATACCAAATCTGAATCGTTACTTCTAATTTGAAGGGGTGACCTACCCGGAGGGAAAGTCATGGGTGTGTCCCACACACACTCGAATTATCGTCAGTTCGGTTTTGCAAGGTGGGTTTTGTTACGAATCTTTGTTTTCTTCAATCTTGTCAGGTTCTTTTTTTTCAGGTTCTGAGGTGGCGCCTTTGAAATTTTTTATGGCTTTACCCATGCCCGCCCCTATTTCCGGAAGCTTACCGGCGCCAAAAATAATCAGGATAATAACGAGTATTATAATAAGTTCCGGCATTCCGATTCCAAACATACAATCCTCCTAATTTTTGGGCCTCGTGTCTTTGAGTTCCTCCAAAAGCCGCCTAAACTCTTTTGATTTCAAATAACAATCCATAACCTTCTGATAATCTATCCATTTATTCCAGACTTCGATCCAGTCCTGATTGTGCCAGTAATATTCAGGAGTAACATTGCCTTGTAGCCGTTTGATGTAATCGGCATATTCTTCAGAGCAGCTTTCGCAAAATCGGTAGGGAACCTTGAGATCTCCGGCGGGTCCTACCTTGCTTTCTTGATCATGGCCGACCTGTGTACCACATTTTTCACATTTGAAAATGCACTGGGTGCACTGAAACATCTTTTGAACCGCCAAAATCTTTTGCTTTCTGATGATTTCAGCTTTTTTTTCTTTGGTATGCTGTAGCTTGCCGTCAAGTTGAATGATTTTAGTCACGGTAACCCTTTTAGAAATAATCGGATTAAAAAACTATGTGTTGCAAGCTCTGAAAACTACAACAGGCATTCGCTTTTCAGTCCTTTATAGTAAATTATTTATTATAATAACACCGGCAAATTAACGTGTCAATCTATTCCGAAAAGGTGCAACCTTTACGCTTTTATTTTTTCTATAAGGTTGAAAAGTGATATGACTCGTGATACTCATTTAACTATCAGATAATAAATAAAAGGAGCCCTATTAATGGCAGCAAACTTCCATCCCAGATGTCTTCCGGTTCTAATCGGCAGCCTTCCCTTGTACGATCACGCGGAAGGAGTTAAGTTGGTTTTCGAGTATACCCCTGAAATTCCTTTATGGGTTCAGCTCCCGGCGTATAAGGAAGAAGGCATGATCGCTCAATTTCAACCGGGTCTTCCGGGCCTTAAACTAGAAAAGGACAAATCCTTTATTGATATCTCTGATCCTTGTTTTGATGATGATCTCCTTGAATTTTACGAAGATTATATGGCGGTAAAGGAAGGCAAGACCAATCTTGAAAATTCGAGATTTGTCCTGGCCGCAGATACGGCCAAAGGTTTTTTTTCTTTTGCAGATCAGTTGAAGGCGCTTTCCGATCCCCCGATAGCGGTTAAAGGTCAAATAGCCGGTCCCATAACTTTCGGACTGGGGTTAACCGACCAGAACGGAAAGGCGGTTTTTTATAACGAGCAATTAAGAGATGCTGCGGTAAAGCTTCTGGCTCAAAAAGCCCGGTGGCAGGTCAAAAATCTTTCGGGATTCGGATGCCCGGTCATCATTTTTTTCGATGAACCCGCGCTGGCCGGATTCGGCTCATCCTCATTTATAACCATATCCCGTGATGAAGTGGTAACCTGTTTTGAGGAAGTCATTGAGGCGGTCCACGATGAAGGGGGTCTTGCCGGAATCCATGTCTGCGCCAATGCCGACTGGTCCCTGCTTTTGGAGTCTGCCACAGACATCATCAGCTTTGATGCCTATTCTTATTTTGACAAGCTGATCCTCTATCCGGATCTTGTTAAGCGCTTTATCCAATCCGGAGGCATTCTGGCCTGGGGAATTGTTCCTACGCTAAACAGCGACCACATTGAAAAAGAAACCGCCGATTCACTGGTAGCTGCGTGGGAGGAACAGTTCCGGGCGATTCAAGCAATCGGTATTGATAAGTCCGCAATACTGGATCAGACGTTGATAACGCCAAGCTGCGGCACAGGTTCCTTAAGCCTTGATCATGCGAAAAAGGTGCTGGTTTTAACCAGGCAGGTTTCGGATATCATCAGAAAAAAATATTTATAGCAATTGCCGAAAAAGGTCTTATCACATATCGGATTTAAAAAACTGTTCCGGCTCTGTCATGGAATTCGGCTCTTTGGTATATTCGGTGGGCACGGATCCTTCTTTGAAGCATTCAAATATGGTCTTTTTAGATTCGGGTATGGGTAACAGACCGGTTTCAGCATCGATTTTGGAAAACACAACGCCTTCGGGGACCTGAAAAACTCTAGTGGGCTTGCCCTCCAGTACTTTCCGGACAAATCCGAGCCATATGGGGCTTGCCGCCCTGGAACCGGTTTCGCTTTTTCCAAGAGGACTCTCATCATCAAAACCCACCCATGTTCCCGTGGTATAGCGCGGCGTGTATCCTACAAACCAGGCATCATGAAGATTGTTCGTTGTACCGGTCTTGCCTGCCACCGGCCGGTTCAATGCTTTGACCCTGTGTCCGGTTCCGTGTTTGACCACACCCTCAAGAAGATTGGTCATGATATAGGCTGTATTTTTTTCGATGACCTTTTCTCTGAAAGGACTCGATTCCTCGATTACATTTCCGTCTCTGTCCTCAATCTTTGTTATAAAGACAGGGCTGATAAGATAACCGAGATTGTTAAAAACCGAATACGCCTTGACAAGCTCCAGCAAAGATACACCCGAAGATCCCAAAGCGATTGAAAGATCTCTGTTCAGGTTTGATGTAATTCCAAGTTTTCCGGCATAATCTATAGCGTAATCAATGCCGATATCTTTTAAAATTTTAATGGTTACAACATTGCGTGATTTTACAAGAGCATCGCGAAAAAGTGTGGGACCAAAAAATTTTTCCTTGTAATTTCTGGGTTTCCACGTAAAGTCATGTTTCGTATCCTGATACACAATCGGTGAATCGATAATCATGGTTGCAGGGGTATATCCCTTGTCAAGGGCTGCTGCATATATTATGGGTTTAAATGCTGAACCGGGCTGCCGCCTCGACTGAACGGCTCTGTTGAACTGGCTCTCTCTGAAATCCATTCCACCGAGCATTACCTTCACATAACCGGTTTCCGACTCTATGCACAAAAGAGCGGCCTGAGCCTTCGGAACCTGTTCCAGATCAAGCCACCACCGGTCTGTATTAAACAGTTTATTTTTAACCTTAACAAGTATAACATCCCCCACGGACAAAACCTCTCCGGGATGTTGAACCCTGGCTTGAAAATAGGCAACCTCCGGATCAGGCTTTCTGGCCCAGCGCATATCCCCAATTCTTATGATTCCCAGAGTATTACCGATTCGAACCACTACCGTATCATTTTTGTTGTTTACCTCTATCACGACGCCTTGTGTGATTTTTCCATCATCAAGAGGGGCTTTTTCCAACTCAGTCTGAAGCTCCTTTGAAAACGATTCAATCTCTTCCTGCCGTAAATGCTTTATCGGGCCCCGGTATCCCTGGCGTTTGTCCAGGGCATATAGCCCCTTTTCTATTTCTCCCCGCGCAATCTTTTGCATTTCAATATTCACCGCAGCATAAATTTTGAGCCCCTCCTTGTATAAAATGTCGTCACCGTATTTATTTGAGATATAACGCCTGATGTGTTCGGTGTAAACGGGAACTTCTTCTATATACCAGTTTTTCCTGGGCTTAATATCAAGCTCTTTATTGATCGCTTCCGTGGCTTGAATATTGCTTATAAATCCTTCCTCAACCATTCTGTTTAACACATATATCTGACGCTGCTTCGCCCTTTCCGGATATCTGAAGGGAGAGTATCTGCTCGGCGCCTGGGGCAGGCCGGCCAGGATAGCACATTCTGCCAGGTTCAATTCCTGAACGGATTTTCCGAAATAATTCTCGGAAGCCGCTTCCACCCCATATGCGCCATGGCCCAGATAAATCTGGCTTAAATACAAAAATAAAATTTCATTTTTGGCAAACTTCTTATCAATACGGTATGCAAGAATAGCTTCTTTTATTTTGCGGGTATAACTTCTTTCCGGTGTCAAAAAAAATGATTTTGTAACCTGTTGGGTAATTGTACTACCGCCCTGAACGATGGCTCCGGCCTCGATGTTCTTGAAAAACGCCCTGATAATACTTAAAATATCTATTCCCTTGTGTTTATAAAATCTTGCATCCTCCGCCGAGATGAAAGCTTGCTTAAGCATTTCAGGCATTTGGGATAAAGGGATCACAATTCTCCGTTCTTTGAAAAATTCACCGATCTTTCGGGTATCGTCTGAATACACGGTGGTGATGATAGAAGGCCGGTAATCGTTTAGCGAAGCTATTTTGGGAAGATTTCTGCCCAGATAAAAATAAACCCCGAAAGCCCCAACCATACCGAACACCACCATAAAAATGGAAGCCCAAATAAACCATCGGGCAATTTTTACAAAAATTACCCCTTTATCTCGCCGGACTCGCTTTTTAAGTATCTGAGAAGTTTTTTTGCGTTTTAGCATAATTTAAAGTCTCTGAATTTCTACAACTTTTCCAAATAACAAGTATTTTAATGGTAACCTGTTTATTCCAATGGGGGCGAAGCCCCTAAGTTCTGTAAGTGAAACGGATCAAATTCGTAGGTGTTAGCCGTGTTGTTTCTTAACCTTATTTTTTTTAAATATCAAAAATAGATCTGTTACGCAAGGTGCTTGACAGCCCCAAAATTTATCGCCTGTTTTACTCATTATAGCAATTGTCAAAATTCAATAAATCTCTTTACATGGTTGCTTATTTGCAATACATGATAACAATCGAATTTGACCGGATCGGAATTAAACAGGAATATGCGAATAGCTGTTAATGAAATCGAGCTTGACGGCTTCGTAAAAAGTCCAATTTCTGCGTTGCACTTCATTTCGTGTTCACTGCGGCGTACATAAGTACGCCTCATTCCACGAAATTCGCGACGCCTTGAACTTGAACCTTTTACTTTGCCGTCTCAATTTTGACTTTTTACGAGTTCATCAAGCTTAACTCAATTCAAGTAAATTGTATATTGAAAATGAACATAACACCTTATCCGGCATTGTCCCGACAAGGTTCCGCAGTGGAACCTCATGATGATGTCGCTCAGCGCCCAAAGGAGGAAAAGTGATGAATGCTAATTTGCCTGTTTCCTTAAACGCAGTGGACCGTGTTGAAATTCTAACCCTTATAGACAATTACATTGATTTGTTGCTGCCGCCTTCGGAAATTATCAGCCGTCCTCCGCTGGCAAAAGAGGGCAATATTCTGGATAATACCCTTCTGGCAGAACATGGGCTGTCCCTTTTGATTACTGTAACTCAAGGAGAGACCAAACATACCGTGCTTTTGGATACGGGTTACACCAAGATCGGCGTACTCCATAATATCGAACAACTTGGGGTAAATGTTGAGGAGATAGAATCCATTGTCATCAGCCACGGCCACATGGACCACACCGGCTCTCTTTACGGCATTCTTGACAAAATACCCGGGACGATTCCCCTGGTGGTTCATCCCGGTGCATTTGAATATCCTCGTTATACCCGCACCCCGGACGGGAGCACGCGCCTTTTTCCCCGAACCTTGGTAAAAGATGAACTTGAACAGAAAAATGTTGAAATCGTGGAAAGCAAAGCACCAACCCTGATCGCCGATGATATGATCATGGTAACCGGAGAGGTGGAAAGAACAACGGAATTTGAAAAAGGAATGCCCAATGCGCTTAAAGAAAAAGATGGAGAATTAGTGTTTGATCCCTTTGCCGACGATCAATCCATTGTTGTTAAACTCAACGGAAAAGGTTTGGTTGTGATTTCCGGATGCGCCCATGCAGGTATTATTAATACCATTATGTTTGCACAGAAAACAACCGGGGAAAAGAATATTCAGGCAGTAATGGGAGGGTTCCATCTTTCCGGACTGTTTTTTGAAAAAATTCATGACAAGACCATCGCGGAATTAAAAAAATTAAATCCTGAAGTGTTAATCCCCATGCATTGTACCGGCTGGAAAGCTATCGGGCGATTACAAAAAGAGTTTCCGTCAAGTTTTGCGCTCAACAGTGTAGGGTCCAAGGTAACGCTTTCGTGATTCAGCATCCCTTTACAGGGAAGTTAATATAGAATTTTCAAGCCGTTGCGATTTGGATATTTTGCCATAAAGTTTCATCTTGGCGGTTCCACGTTAAAATTCGAAATGGTTTCCATGAAAAAATTATCGAAAAACCATCAAAACTTTTTTTTATCGTTTATCAGATACGGTTGCATCATTTTATGCATTTGGTTCCTTGCGTTCCCGAGCAACACAAGTTCCGCCACAACCATTAAAATCGGAGCGATCAACCCTCTTTCCGGCGGCCTGGCAAAAAATGGCATTGAGATCCATCAAGGGATCGAGGTTGCTGTGGCAGAGGCCAACGAGGCCGGAGGTATCGGCGGAAAGCAGCTGCAGCTTATCTCACGAGATGATCAAAGCCGGCCGGATGTGGCCATTTCCAGGGCTGAAGAATTATGCTCCTGGCAAAAGGTGGCCGCGCTTACCGGCGGTTATGTCGATTCCCTGGTAGGGCCTATCGCCGCAGTGGCTAAAAAACACCGGATTCCCTATGTGGCCAGTGCCAGTTTGCAAAAGGAGCTGGTACAGCATAAAAACGAATACTTTTTCAGGGTTTCCTGCCTTCAGGGCTTTGTTGAACCGCTCTGCGGAATCCTGGCCCAACGTTTTAAGCCCCAACATCTGGCCATTTTACACGCCGCCACACCCGGATCTGTAGAACTGGCCGGTGAACTTGAACGGTGTGCCAAGGCTCATGGTCTTAATGTACAACTGATTGAAAAATTCCGTCCGGGCACACCTGATTTCACACCGCTTATCGCAAAACTGGCCAACATGAATATTGACGTAATCGTTTCAGGCGGCTTTACGCCGGACCACATTCTTTTTGTGCGCCAGCTAAAAGAAAACAGAATATCACCCAAGGCATATATCGGCCCATTCGGCATTGCATATGAAAGCTTTATAAAAACAATGGGTAAAGATGCCGACTACCTCTACAGCACCTGTGCCTGGAATCCGGGAATTACCGAACCCGGTACGGAAGCGGCCTCTAAAGCCTTTATTCAAAGATTTAGCCGCATGTTCAATCAGCAGCCAAACACCACCAATATGCACGGGTATACTTCTGCCCGAGCTCTGATTGCGGCCATGCAGGCAGTATTGTATAACGGCCTACCCCTTACCGGTGATAATATTCGTATAGCACTGACAAAACTTGACCTGGTTTTGCCCATGGAACATCTTGCTTTTGACAAAACCGGAGACCCTCTCCATTACAACCATACGGTTGTCCAGATTCAGAAAGAAAAACTCGTGGTTGTGTATCCATCCGATCGAGCCGCCGAACCGGCGATTTATCCAATGCCCCCATGGGATCAAAGATAACGTATGTGGACGACGGTTCTGGTTTCGGGCATATCCATAGGGTCCTTTTATATCCTGATAGCCCTTGGTTTCTCCCTGATATTCGGAGTCACTCGAAATTTTAATCTGGCCCATGGCGAGTTGGTGGTATTAGCGGGCTATGTGGCCTATTGGCTCTGGGACGGTTATGGATTGTCCTTTGTATTAACATTTCCGGTCGCCATTCTGGTAATGCTTTTGATATGCCTGGGGCTTAAACGCTTGTTTGCCCGCCTCAGTGAGCCCTTGGAGTTAAATTCCATTGTCCTTAGTTTTGGAATAGCCATTGTATTCCAGAACAGCATGCTTTTTCTGTTTTCCGGTAATTATCGACTCATCCGAATTCCATTCCTGAATGAGAGTTTCCAATTCCATGGCGTTTATATGAGTTATGGCCAGCTTACCCTGCTTCTATTGTCCCTGATTGTGATCTTTTTGCTTTACCTAGTTATGTACCGAACATATCTGGGAAAAGCGCTAAGAGCCACGATCCAGGATAAGGAAACGGCCGCTCTGTCAGGCATTAACGTAACGGTCATGGGAACACTCGCTTTCTGTCTGGGTGCCGTGCTTATCGGTCTGGCAGGCCCCCTTTACGGCTGCACACACTATCTTTATCCGTCAAGTGGAGGTGAAGTCACGTTACTGGCCATTACCATTACAATTTTTGCCGGTGTGGGCCGTCTTAGCGGTATCATCCTGGCAGGTTGGATTCTGGGACTGGCGGAGTCTTTTACCGTAATTCTCTTCGGAGCCAGCTGGCGTGAGATGGTTATTGCCCTTTTGTTACTCACCCTGCTGGCATTCAAGCCTTACGGCATTGTTGGAAAAGGAGAATCATAGCCTATTATCGGAAATATAATGAATGACGGCTTCGTAAAAAGTCCAATTTCTGCGTTGCGCTTCATTTCGTGTTCACTGCGGCGTACATAAGTACGCCTCATTCCACGAAATTCGCGACGCCTTGAACTTGAACTTTT
>JAFDEW010000339.1 GCA_019310125.1 Deltaproteobacteria bacterium
TCAATTTTCAATCCCTTTTTGTTCCAGCTTGTCCGGGTCGGATATCAACATAAAATTGTTCCGGGAGGAATCTTATATCCTTGAAGAAAGTCCTTGATCAAAAGACGTTTTCCCGACTCACCCTGAATTTCGATCACGGACAGGGCTCCTTTTCCGGCTGCAACGCATAATTCATCGGGAAATCTTTTAATCACGGTTCCCGGAGGTTCAACAGTATCAATGATTATGGGCATGGCCTTGAAAATCTTGAGACGTTTTTTACCATGGAATGTAAATGCGCCGGGCCATGGCGTCATTCCGCGAACAAATGCCTCTAACGTTGGAGCCGGCATTTCCCAATTCATACGACCGTCATTTTTTTTAAGCAGTGGTGCGTAGGTGGCTTGGGCATGGTCCTGTGAAATAGGCGTTATGTCACCGGTTTCAATACGTTCTATAGTCTGTATCAAAACATCTGCCGAAAGGTTGGCCAGACGGTCATGAAGGGTGCCTGACGTATCATCAGAAAAAATTTTAATTTTTGAAGACAGGAGAATGTCACCGGTATCCAAGCCTTCATCCATTAACATCGTCGTAACACCCGTCTCTGTTTCTCCATTGATAATCGACCACTGAATAGGCGCCGGGCCACGATATTTGGGCAAGAGCGATGCATGGATATTTATGGCGGCTATTTTTGGTATTGCAAGGATGTTTTTTGGAATAATGTGACCAAATGCAACCACAACAATGATGTCGGGTTTGTGGGTTGCTATCCGGTTTGCGAACTCCACGGTTCGGGTAGATGCCGGCTGATCGACTTCACATCCCAGGCTTACGGCAGCTTTCTTTACAGGGGAAGGGATGATTTTGCGACCCCGCCCTTTGGGCCGGTCAGGCTGCGTTACCACCAACGCCACGTTTTGGTTACTTTTATATAGAGCTTTTAATGCGGGCACTGCAAATTCCGGGGTGCCCATGAAGATTATCTTGGCCTTTTTCTTCATTTGTTTTTCAAATTCTTTCTTACCCGTCTTTTATATATCTCTCTTTTTAGGGAACTTATTCGGTCGATAAACAAGATACCGTTTAAGTGGTCAATCTCATGCTGCAGCACCACAGCTAATAATCCTTCCGCTTCTATACGCAGAGGTTTTTCTTTACTGTCAACACCTTCAATAAGAACAGAGGCCGATCGTTTAACATTTGCCCTAAAATCAGGGACGCTCAGGCACCCCTCGTCTTCAGAAATTGTCGTCCCTTCACTTTCTACGATCCTGGGATTAATCAGGACCTGTAACGATCGTTCTTCGTCTCTCGGCGAAACATCATAAACCAGAAGACTTTTATTAATTCCTACCTGTATTGCAGCAAGACCAATGCCGGGCGCCTGGTACATAATGGACGCCATGTCTTTAATTAAATTCTGAATCTTTTCGTCGATATTTTCAACCGGTTTCGTAGGCTCACTCAAAAAATTGTCCGGATATGTCAATATGTTCAATGGTTCCATAGTATGACCTCTTTTATTTCTTCAGTTGTAACTTATCCGCTTGGTTTCGGATCACCCGGATTATTTACGGCCTTTTCCCTTTTTTCATAGGAAACTTGCAATATATTTACACTTGTGACCATAGCTGAAACAAGACCGACAATCATAACGGGAAAGATCTGGATTGCATGATTTGCCAGCGTATAGCCGGCAGCATCTTTTGAAGAAACCCCGAAAAGGACCAGGGCAAAGACACCGCCTGCCTCCCAAATTCCCCAATAGCCGGGTACAGAAGGAAGCGCTATAAAAAAACAAATGATGATCATGTGTGCGGAGATTTCAGTAAACGATAGTTCTATGCCCGGGCACCCTTGAGCCGTTATATAATATGAAAAAGCGGCAAGCGCCCAAATAAAGACAGACAGCCCAAAACAAATAAATATCTTAGACGGATACTTAACCAGAGCAAAACCGGACGTAAAATTTTCGACAACATTCACAATAGGCTCGCAAAATTTTTTCTGTATTTTTTTTTTAAACTCGGGCCTGGAAAAGAAAAACAGATACGGAATCAGCATGATTGAGCGGTTTATTGCCATTCTTGTTCTGTCGAAACTGACCATGAGAATCCCAACCATGAGAAGTATAAGCAGCTTGAAGGTCCCCCCACCTACTGTAACAAGAGTTTCCCTGTTGAGATGATACTTGCCAAAAACAATATCAAGGTCTGGATCTATGGGTACCGTTGCAAGCAGTATGGAAAAAAGTATCAGCAGGATGCTGACATCAAACACCCGTTCGGCGGCAACCGTTGCAAGTCCTGTTGAAAAGGGTATATTTTCCTTCTTCTGGAGAACCGCCGGTCTTGCAATTTCTCCGACCCTGCCCGGAAGGATACAGTTTATCATAAAACCGATCATCAACGGATGAAATGCCTGCCAGAAACTTACTTTGCCTACCGATTCCAGTATGACCTGCCATCGAAATACTCTTAAAACAAAACTTGTTAAAAGAACCAAAACAGCCGGAAATATCCAGAAATAATTGATTGAAATAAGATAAACCCAAAGATCGGCCACCGGCACGTTTCTGAATGTCAGGTAAAGTGCCAGGGCGGATATGGTCATCCCTATAATCAGAGAAATAGTTATGTTTTTTTTCATAAAAGATATAAAAGACCTGACCCAAATAAGAAAGCTTGAGGAGTATCAAGACAGGATTTTGCGTGCCTTTACGATATCTTTTTTAATCTGATCAGACAATTCGGAAATATTTGAAAATTTTTTTTCATCTCTGATGCGTTGTATGAAGTTAACCCGAATTTTCCGGTCGTATATATTTTCATTAAAGTCCAGAAGATGGACTTCCACGGAAAATACATGGTCGTCGAAGGTGGGGCAGTAGCCGATATTGGCAACTCCTTTATGTGTTATACTTCCGAATTCCACGGTCACGGCATAAACCCCGGTTTTTGGGCATAGTTCATCATGAAGGATAATATTTGCCGTAGGGAACCCTAAAAGCCTCCCCCCCCTGTTGCGTCCGGTTGTGACAACCCCTCTGATCTGGTAGTAACGCCCCAACAGTTTTTGAGCTTCAGCCACCCTGCCCTCGATTACAAGTTCGCGCGTCCGGGTGCTGCTGATTCTATCAGGACTTTTATTTAACGGCAGTATCCAATCGGCCACGATGACTTCAAATCCATAATTTTTAGCATAGGTTTGTAACAGCTTGATATCCCCTTTACGATTTTTACCAAAAGTATAATCTTCTCCCACGACAATGGCTTTCATACCGATACGTGTCAGCAATATGTCTTCAACAAACTCTTTTGCCGATATGGCCGCAAATTCCAAAGTAAAAGGAATACAAATAAGAACATCTATTCCTGATTGTTTTAATACCCGTACCGGGTGGGGTTCAAAAGTCATGACGATTGATGTGCCGTCAATGGCGTCGGCTTTTTCTATCACCTCATGAAAAAGAGCTTGATGTCCGATGTGAACACCATCGAAATTGCCAATGGTAATCAC
>JAFDEW010000340.1 GCA_019310125.1 Deltaproteobacteria bacterium
CTATGTCAGCGGTGACGACGATCCCAATGACAACGATGCAGAAAACTTTGATGCCATCGATGTGGACGTCTTTATCGGCACAATCTTTTTTAAGGATTCCGTTATAGCCGACTGTGATCGATATATCTCTGATGCCCCGTATATCATGGATAAAGGCCTGATCAACTATGCCATCCAGGGTGAATACCAGATTAATGGCAAAAACTACCTCAGGGCTGCGATACGGTATCTCATGACCGCAGAAGATCTCGAGTTAAAACCCAATGAATCGGATGATGATCTCGGCTACGAATTTGACCTGTGGTATACCTACACCCTAAACAAGCATGTGGATTTGAAGATAGATGCCGCTTATCTGGCCGCCGGCGACGGAGCCGACCATCTTGCGGCCAGCGATAATTATGACAGCGATGACCTGTATAAATTAGCGGCAGGAATCAAGATCAGTTTTTAGTTCGGATAAGGTATAGAACAACTGTTACCCAAAAAATCAAATCACCAGACCCTGACATTGAGACCTTTGAAAAATGTTCAATTTTGCAAAGGTCTCATATTGGGGTACTACAGGCCAGGTGTTTGTGAACCATCATGCCGGAATATAACCTGAATTTTGTATGAAAATTAATGAAATTTTTTAAACGGCTTAATTGGAGCGGGTTTAGACAAAATCACATAATCATAGTTTTTACCCAAATGTTATACCCGCCTGCCACTGCGAGGCACGAGCGGGCAGGTCGGATGATGGTCTTTTTTATTCATTAATTTTCATGCAAAATTTAGGTATAAACTTGGGTGGTTAGAAAAATGCTTGATTTTTTAGGAGAGTCTGTGGTTTTAAGTATTACTCACATTTGATAAACTGAACAGCTTTTAAAACCGGTGAAACCAAGGAGTTTTTAATGGTATTTACAGCGTTTCTGTATGCCTCTCTTATCATCTTCGCTTTCGGCTTGATGATCAAGATTTGGACCTGGTTTTCACGCACCATCGGAACTTCAGCCAAAAAGATTCCGGCATCAGAGCGGGTATCTGCGGCTGTCAAGGGGATTTTCGGAGTTGTTTTCAGTGCAAAGATTCTAACCCTTATCAAAGTGTTTATCCTTGATGTGGTGTTGCAGATAAGAATTCTCAAGGAAGATTTTCTCCGCTGGGTCATGCACATGTTGATCTATGTTGGTTTTATGCTGCTTCTTCTGATGCATGCCCTTGAGAACTTTATTTCCGAACCCTTATTCACCGGTTACTATTCCACAATCAATCCGTTTATGTTTTTAAGAGATCTGTTCGGTTTCATGGTAATAATCGGGATTGGTATTGCCATATTTCGGCGGTTCATTCTGAAAGTTCCCCGTCTTAAAACAAATGCCATGGATCACTACGCCATTATTATTCTGGCCGTAATTATGCTCTCGGGAGTTCTTTTGGAAGGTGCAAAAATAACCTCCTATACTGAGTATCAGGCCATGGTGGAAGATTATGCCGGTCTTGAAGACCAAGAGGAGATCGCGGCTCTTGAAAGCTACTGGGTTCAGAACTTCGGCACGGTCTCTCCCAATGTACGGGCGCCCTTTGATGAAGACGTGTTGTTGATGGGTCAGGACCTTCACGAGGCCAGCTGTATGGATTGTCATTCCCCCTCTCAGTGGGCGTTTACCGGTTATGCCATGGCTAAACTCATCAACCCCGTGGCGCTGGCACTGGATCGGGCGGGGACGTCTATGATCCTGTGGTATATCCATTTTCTGGCCTGTTTTATGGGTCTGGCCTATCTTCCGTTCAGTAAAATGTTCCATATGTTTGCCACACCGGTAAGTTTGCTGGCCAATGCAGTCATGGAAAAGGACACATCCGATCCGGCAAATATTGCAACCCGGCAAGTCATGGAATTGGATGCCTGTATGCACTGCGGCACCTGCAGTCTGAGATGTTCCGCTGCGCCGGCCTATGATGTGCGGGGAAATGATTATATTTTGCCGTCAGAAAAAATGACGTTTCTCAAGACCCTGGCCGCCGGAAAAAAACTGAGCGAACGGAAGCTGAGCGCCATCCGGGAAGGGGTTTATCTTTGCACCAATTGTGACCGATGCACCGTGGTTTGCCCCGCAGGGATCAACCTCAAGGAATTGTGGTTCACGGTGAGGGAGGATCTGGTTCAAAGAGGATATTCCGAACCTTTGATGCTTTCTCCATTTTCTTTCTACCGGGGCCTTAATCGGGGAAATATATCTACAGAAAATTATGCCCGACCGCTAACAGATGCCAACCGGGCGGTTGCCGGCAAGTTTGAACAGGTTATGGATCCCGGCATGCCGATTTCTTTTGAGGACAGAGAAATCGTGGAATTAAACCGGGTATCGAGCACCGGCACTTTTTCATACTGTTTCGGCTGTCAGACCTGTACGACGGTGTGCCCGGTGGTGGCCGAATATGAGAATCCACTGGAAATTCTGGGGTTGCTGCCCCATCAGATCATGAACTGTCTGGGTTTGGGACTGGTGGAAATGGCCTCCGGCCCCAGGATGCTTTGGGATTGCGTCACCTGTTATCAATGCCAGGAAAATTGTCCCCAGAATGTAGAGATCACGGATATTTTCTTTGAGTTAAAAAATCTTGCTGTCAAGAATGCAGGCAAGGCTGCGGATGAAAGTTCCCCTGATTTGGAAGCGGCTTAAGAAACCAGTTAATAAGGACATTCACATGAAATATGCATTGTTTTTGGGGTGTAATATCCCTGCCCGGGTGGATCAGTATGATGCATCCGCCAGAGCGGTATTACGGAAGGTGGGAGTTCAACTGAAGGATATTCGCGAATTTAATTGCTGCGGATATCCCATGCGCAATGTGGACCAAAAAGCATTCCTCCTCTCTTCTGCCGTAAATCTGGCGTTGGCTGAAAAAGCGGGACTCGATATATTGGCGCTTTGCAAATGTTGCTTTGGCACGCTTAAGGAGGCCGAACATATCTTGACGGAACAAGGAACGCTGCAGGAAGAAGTCAATGGGTTGCTTGCTCAAAGAGGTCTTAAGTATACCGGAAAGATACAGATTAAGCACTTGCTTTCGGTTTTGTATCACGATGTGGGTTTGGATACCTTAAAAAGCAAGATCACCCGGCAATACAAAGAGGTTAAAATTGCGACTCATTATGGGTGCCATGCCTTGCGCCCCAGCAAGATCACCCGGTTCGACGACCCGGTTGCCCCCTCTATATTTGACAAGCTCGTGGAGGTGACGGGCGCCAAAAGTGTGGATTGGACCCGAAAGCTGGAGTGCTGCGGAGCTCCGGTACTGGGTTTTAATGACGACCTTTCCATGAATTTAACAAAGAAAAAAATTTCATC
>JAFDEW010000341.1 GCA_019310125.1 Deltaproteobacteria bacterium
AAAAAAGGAGGTTGAGGAAACGCGCATAAAGCCCTCGATTATCCGAAGACGGAAAAAACATGTGCCGCAGATGCCTGTTCAGGCAGAGACGGCTATTGAACCGGAGCAGCATCCAGAGAGCTCATATGGCTTTTTACATAAATATCCATATTTCGTATTTTTTCAACCAGTTCCTTATTTGTTACGTTAAGATCTCTGGCAAGTTCATATATTCTGATCTTTGCCATCCATCCCCCTTGAATTCGGTTTGTACCGAATTTTTTTTTATGTTTATTCTCAGTATGTGTTAATTTGGCCGAGTTAAAACCCACCCGGCCAGAATATTTGGTTATCCGTTATCTTTTGCAGCATTATCATCTGTATCTGCTTTTTCTTTTAAGACCTCCTGAACATCCGAACCCGCTGAAGTCTCATGGTCGTCCGCCTCAACATCCGGTATATCTTCTTCAGATATTTCGTCGACGGTTTCTTTGGCTAAGACCTCCTGAATGTCCGAACCCGCTGAAGTCTCATGGTTGTTCGCTTCAACATCCGGTATATCTTCTTCAGATATTTCATCCATTCGCTCTCTGCTTGCCATATATTTTTTTGCAGTTTCGATGAGCTGCATGGCTTTTTCTTCGGCAATGCCTCTGATCTGAATCAGATCTTTTACCGAGGATTGGCTGAGTTCCTCAGCAGAAAAAAATCCCTTCTCATACAAAGCATCCGCCATGCTGATTCCAACACCCGGCAATGAAACCAAAGAGTTGTAGCCGTCTTGCATGGTCTTACTGTATCGTGTTTCACTAATGACATCAAGATGCCATTTTGTAAGTTTTGAAGCCAAGCGAACATTTTGCCCTTTTTTCCCGATGGCAATTGAAAGAAATTCGTCAGGTACGATGACTTCCATAGATTTATACTCTTCATCAATAATAACTCTGGATATTTCAGCAGGTGCAAGTGCATTGCATACAAATTTTGCAGGATCAATATGCCAGGATATAATATCTATTTTTTCACCTCTCAGTTCCTGAACCACGTTCTGTACGCGACTCCCTTTCATTCCCACACAGGCACCCACCGGGTCAATATCAGAATCGTTTGAAGTCACGGCAAATTTTGCGCGGATTCCGGGTTCACGGACTGTACCCATAATTGTCACGATGCCCTCGCTGATTTCCGGAACTTCTGTTTTGAAAAGACTGGTCAGAAAATCAGGATGTGTTCTTGAAAGAATGATTTGCGGGCCTCGAGTTTCATGAAGCACTTCCATTATATATGCCCGGATACGATCCCCCCGTCGATATGATTCCTTAGAGATCTGCTCTCGTGAGGGTAGTACACCTTCGGTCTGCCCGAGATTAACAATAATGTCGTTACGGTCAAAACGCTGGACAATTCCGTTTATAATTTCACCTTTCCGACTGATAAAACTCGAATAAACAGCATCCCTTTCCGCGTCTTTCATTTTCTGTATAATGACCTGTTTGGCCGACTGTGCGGCGATGCGCCCAAAAGTGGACGTATCCATCTTTGTGCCCAGGCTGTCACCGATTTCGCATTCCGAATCCAGCTTGCGCCCTTCTTCAAGGCTTATTTGGATGTCAGGCTCTGTGATCTCTCCACTCACATCTTTAAATTGAAATACTTCAATTTCACCGGTTGAATCATTGTATTGGACTTCAATATCTACCTTGGTTCCATACTTTTTTCTCGCGGCAGATTCCAGAGCTTCCTCAACTGCTTTGATAAGCACCTCGCGATTAATGCCTTTGTCTCGGCTAACCTGGTCAACAACACGTTTTATATCTGCTATAAACATTGGTTTTTCCTTGTCATACTCTAAATATCAACTTTTTTTCGAATTATATTCTAATTACTTAATTAATTATATGCCCGGGCTAATCAGTCAGTCGCGCCGTAATAATTTCCTGATAAGGAATACATGCTATTTTGCCATCGACCGATACTTTTACCATCTCTTCAGATATGCCCATGAGCACACCCTTGAAATTTTTTTGGCCGTCAACAGATTGGGCGGTCCTAATTTTTACACGGCTTCCTTTGAATCTGTCAAAGTCAAGCCTTTTCACCAAAGGGCGATTGGGTCCCGGTGATGAGACCTCCAGACGGTATGGCCCGGTATTTTCAAGATATACATCCAAAAGGTCGCTCGATTGGCGGCTTATACACACACAGTCGTCGAGAGTAACTCCCCCGGGTCTGTCTATAAAGAGGCGGAGTATTCTACCGCCCGCTTCCCGTTGATATTCAATGTGGACCAACTCCAACCCCTCGCTTTCACACAACGATCCTATTAAATCTCGTGCCTGTGCAACAGTTTTTTCTTTATTTTCCGGAGCCGGTTTTTTTTGTCTCCGGGTCTTGACTCTGGATTTCAGTCTTTTATTTATTTTTTTTCTTTGCCCTTCCATAAAAAAATAAAAACGGGCTTTCGCCCGTTTCTTCTAATACAAGTAGATCTTTTAGTGGATCGAGAGACGTTATCTTTTCATGTAAATAACCATAAGGGAAAAATTAACTCCAAACCACACATACATAGTCAAAATCTACGCTTGGATAAGAGACCGTTGAAAAACACTCCATTTTTTCCAATTCCTTTTCTTGAATCCCGCTAAAAGCGGGAACACGCTTCAAAGGTCTCATAACCTTTATAACAAAAAAGGCGAACATCCAATGGAGCGGGCAACGAGATTTGAACTCGCGACTCCAAGCTTGGGAAGCTTGTACTCTACCACTGAGTTATGCCCGCGCGTGAATGCCCGTAAGGTATTAAATAAAAAATCTCTTGTCAATATAATTCAGTAATAATTTTGAATGTGGTAATAGAATTAGGATTAGCTTATAAGATTGCGTATGTTTTTGAGTTCCATGCGAATTTCATCGAGTGTGGTGATTGAAGATTTTTCTTGTTTTTCTTCCGGTTTGATTTTTAAATGTTGCTTGGCCCCCTGAATTGTAAATTTCTTTTCATACAAAAGATATTTTATCTTTAGAATTAATTCAATGTCACTTTTTCTATACAGCCTCTGGCCTGAAGAGGACCGTTTGGGTTTTATCTTCTTGAACTCAGCCTCCCAGAACCTCAAAACATATGCCGGAACCCCAACAATTGCACTTACTTCTCCAACTTTAAAGTAAAGCTTGTCTGGCAGCTCTTTTTGATAAGAAGTGCGGTTTTGCATTTTTTTTTAACCCACAGCTTTTAAAAGGTTGGCAACAGTTTCATACTTTGAAATAGGTCAATTTCCATCAAGGGATACTATTTTCAAGAAGCTGGCGTACTATAAAGGCTATAGGGTCGGCAGGGTTGC
>JAFDEW010000535.1 GCA_019310125.1 Deltaproteobacteria bacterium
TTATTGTAATCCGCTATAATAGAAAATTTTTTATAATCCCCGTAATAGTTCTTGGCCACCATTGTCAGGCTTTCACCGGGTTGGATTGTGTGTTCCACAGACCGTTTTGCGGCCATATGTTTCTTGGGCTCAAGCATTTTCAAGGCCTCGGGATAATCCGGTCGCAGATTCAATGCTTTTAGGAACTCATTGCGAGCCCGGTAATATCTCCCTTTTCTTCGGAATTTCAAACCTGCCTGATAGTGTTTTTTCGCCAATGCGCTCATATTCTCTTCCAGCCGACTGGTTTTCTCTGCAAGCTCCCGGTTCCCGGGATCCACGGTCAGGGCCAGCTTGTATTGCTCCAAAGCTTCCACCAAATCGCCTTGATTTTCATGGTGTTGCCCTTGTTGCTGATATGTTTGAGCCAGCTTCGTTCCCCCGAATGCAGTGGGTTTTTCTTGAATTCCCGCACATCCCCCTATCATCACCACTAGTAATATGCCCAAACCGAGTATTCTAATTTTTTTCATAATAATCTCACTTTAAGGAAACTTTATGGAAACTTTTCAGCACGGAGACGAAGGTCTTCATATCCCTTTTTAATATCTGGGTCCTTTTCAACGTTAACGGATCGGCAAAAAACGGATTGCTTCCCCTTTTCACCGACACCGCAGCTCGGTAAAAAGCCAAAAGCGTGGTATTTTGTTTCAGCTTCTTATCAATGATCTGTCTGGATACCCGGAGTTCCCTTTCAATCCTGGTCATGAATGCCTGGATATCTTCGCCCTCCTTCTGCCGGGTGAGATCGCTGTGAGATACGGTATGGGCGCCGATCTCAAAACCGTCTGCTTTCATTTCAGCAAGTTGCTTCCAGGTCAGGGCGTTCTTGCATGAATTTGGTCAGGGCGTTCTTGCATGAATTTATGAAGTCCGTATATATAAATAATGTTGCGCGGAAACCAAACTTCTTCAAAATAGGATACCCCACATCATAGACGGATCTATAACCGTCATCGATGGATATAATCACCGCCTTTTGGGGAAGTGAATGACGGTATTCCAAAAAATCAAGAAGTTGTCCAAAGCTGATGACTCTGTAGCCGTTTTCATGAAGGTATTTCATCTGTTGTTCAAAAACATGAGCCGGCATGCAAAGCGATGACGTACAGTCTTTTTCAAAACGGTGGTAGCAAAGAATAGGGACAACCTGGAATCCATGGGATGTTAATCCGCCTTTATTTTTTTCTTTAAGAGGAATAACGATAACATTATTCTTTTTAAACTCAACATCCTCATTCGCGTCTTCTATGACCCAGGATTTTTTTCCATCCCCAAGAAATTTTTCGGCAAGTGCCGGCGGCGTATCTTGGTTTTGGAGTTTATACACAATGTATTCCTCTGACTCAAAAACCCTGGCAGTGCCAAAGGAGGCACAGGAGGTCAAAAAAAACAATCCTCCCACGCATATACATAGCGTCATGAGTAAGAATCTAATTCTGCTACATTTCCAGTGTATCACAGGATGACCTCCAATCAAAATATCCCTATAACTGCATTATAAAAATTACCAGAACTTCATGAATCAAAGTTGATGAACTCGTAAAAAGTCTGATTTAGACGGTTCCGTAAAAAGTTCAAATTCAAGGCGTGCAAATTTTGTAATCATGAGGCGTACTTTTCGTACGTTGAATGATTGCGAAATGCAGCACAACGCAGAAGTTGGACTTTTTACGAAACCTATTAGCAATATAAATCGCTGCTCCATTCCGGTCAAGGTAAAAGGTTTTCTCAGCGGTATAATCTACCAAATATGGGTTTTCTCTCCTGTCATTGACAGATTATCAAGATTTTCTCTTAATTTATCGTCCGGCTGAATCGGCCGTCTCTGGTCTTTAATATGTGCATAGCTGAATTCAGGCTCTACCTTAACCACGTGGATCTGAGCAATAACCGAGGGTTCGGGCTGGAAACTTTTTCCCTTGTATACCACAGGAGCACTTTCCTCGATAATATTAAACAGGGTACCGGTAACCACCCCTTCACGAGACCCCAGATTAACCAGAACCTGGTGACCGGAAACCTCGACCACATATGCCTGAAGCGGATAGTGCAACATAATGCCGGTAAGCATCTCACGATTTAAC
>JAFDEW010000342.1 GCA_019310125.1 Deltaproteobacteria bacterium
CCTCCGGGATCGAATGTGTTAAACAGAAAACCGTTGCCCGTAGGGTTATCTAAGTCCAGATGGGTAACCGTATCATGAATTCCGCCGGTATCGTGGGCCACCGGGAGAGCCCCATAAATAGCGCCGATCATCTGCGGAAGGCCGCAAGGTTCAAAACTTGACGGCATCAGCACAAAATCCGAAGCCCCGTAAGCCACACGTGCCAACCGTTCATTGAAGCTGCATACTGCTATTCTATCTGACAAATTATGGAATCGAACGATGTCGTTAAAATTCCTTTGAAACTCCCCGTCTGCTACAAAAACTATTTCTAAATTTTGTTCCGAGTAGCGGGAAACCGTGTTATAAAGTATCTCAGACAGCAACCGGCATCCCTTTTGAAACGGATCCAGACGAGAAGGCCAGAAAAAAACCGGGGCCTGTGGGTCCTGTATCAATCCCAATTTTTTCTGTAGGATCCGTTTATTGGTCTTTTTTCCACCCACATGATTTTTTGCTGAATACTTGCACGGCAAAGCATCGTCTGTGGATGGGTTATAGGAAGGGTCCGGCGCGTTTAGAATCCCAACAGCACATCCGGCGTTGCTTTTATTGGCAAGTTCACATTGCATGGAGTTTTTTACAAAACCATGCCGGCCTTGGATCATTTCCTTCAAAAAGGTGGGACTCACAAGATTCACAAAATGGGCGGCAAAAGCACCGCTGGTAAGAAAATCTATCGGCATGGAATTTCTGATATTTTCATAAGTCGATGGAAAATATTCATAATAGAAGTTTTGCCAGAACGACGCGCCGTCAATACCCCTGTCCTCAATTTCGGAAAGAGTGGTTTTAACCGTGTGGATATTGTGAATGGTAAACAGGCAGGGGATGCCCAATTCTCTGGCCATGGCCGGAATCAGACCGGTCATCCAGTCATTGCAATGGATAAGATCCGGCTGAACCCGAGGAACGATATTGTTCATGACTTCTCGTTGAAACGCCAGTGAAATTCTAATATTTTTAACCTCATACCCCGAATAGATATGATTACGATAGAAAAAAGCCCTGTCCTGGGCCAGGTGAACCCTATCGTCCGGCACCCTGCTCCGTATGTTTTTCAGCTCCTTTCTGATAATTGGCGGCGATTGACCGCCAAAGATGGTGCGGTAATCCGGCAGGGCCACATGGATGTCGGCGCCCTGGCTATACAGCTCATTTATCAAAGCTGCCGAGACATCCGCAAGGCCTCCGGCCTTGGCATTCAAGCCGTTTGAAAGATTACCCATGCCTTTGGGAAGATAGGTAATTTCAGGCGTTACGATAAGAACCCGGGGATTGGTTTGTGAATTGTTCATAATCTGCGCTTCCCATAATGTTGTCCAACATATTGATTCTGTCTAGAAAAATTAAATTAACAGATTATAATTTATTCTGTCCATAGAGGGATGGGTTCATTTTACAAGGTAGGAGTCCCTATGGATGGGGATTTATCCCGAACGACCGGGAGAAAAACAGATAGGATAGGTTTTAAGAGTTCCGGGTTTAGAGGTTCTGCAGGGTAAACGCATTTGACTTCGCTGCAGCGTAGCGAGGGCATGTTTCTCTTGGAAACCGACTGACTGTTTGAAGGGCTTTAGCACGCGTTCGCCCGAGACGAATATAATTATGACTAAAAAAATCAATGGGATAATTTAGCGACGAATTGTTCTTAACACCTCCGGCGCGACTCGGGCTTACGGGTGATTAAGCACAAGTTTCAGTCGGTTGGAAAGAGATGCACGCCGTCGTGGAGCGTTCTCCCTGTATTGAGATTCAAATGCGTTTGCCCTGAGAGGTTCTGGGTTTTGGGTTGACAAAGCTATTTTTTGGTAGGCCCCAACTTACCGAAATATCCAGGTTTTCAAGAAAGTGATGAACTCGTAAAAAGTCCGATTTAGACGGTTTCGTAAAAAGTTCAAATTCAAGGCGTGCAAATTTTGTAATCATGAGGCGTACTTTTCGTACGTTGAATGATTGCGAAATGTCCGCATAAACGATCCATCCGGGCTTGGGGCCGCTCCCGCATTCAGCTTTAGGAACAAAATCGCCGGTCTTCCCGTTATACCAGGCAAGCAACATGGGGTGAGAGGCAATTTCTTTTGCTTTATTATCGGCAAGTTGCTTGATTGACGCAAAATCCAAATCTTTATCATCAATCTTTAACTCTATGGGATTGTTCAGACACTCTTTTATGGAACAGCTGCGACCGGTCATATACATTTTCCCTTCATTCAATCAAATATAACCGTAACCTTACCTTAGCCTTAACACTTAACGTTTTTCTTTTTTTGCGTCTCGGGCCTTTTTATAGGTTGCCATCATTTTGGAACTCATGGCTTCCAGATTTTTCCCGATGATGGAAGCCCTGCCGGCGGGTATGGAAACCACCATTAATTCGGGGTCCAGACCGCACCGCAAACGGTCCCCAAAGCCCGTGACTGAAAAATTGACCTTGCCCGTCTGTATTGAATAAGCGGTAACATCCCCACAGACACCTTGAAAGCCCGTGGCCATTGAAATCTCTGTCCGGCCGCCGGTATCATATTTATCGGCCACTAATATAAACATGATTTGCTCCGCATTAGCGGGGATGAGGATCACCTGATAATTATTATCCGCCTGGGATAAGGGTCTGAGAAAAATCGCGCTTGTGCTGCCGTCCTCAAGCTTGTATGCCCCTGCTACCGCGTTTTTAGCGGCCTGGATGCTTCCAAACACCCCTGCATTATAATGTTTGCTTCCGGATAGCATCTCCTCGGAATAACTCGAAAAACCCAGTGTTGCCGCACCGGATTTACAGATGATGTCCTTTTCCAGAAGATAAAGGGTTTGCCCGTGGGCGGCAGTCATTATTCCATGACAATAGCTTCTAAGCGGTTTGTCCGGGCGGTACTTATCCAATTCTAAGTTATGGGTTGGCTGTAGTGAAACAGCTACAGGAGAAATAGAAAGTTCTAAATGAGCGGTTAATATTTCAGAGAGTTGAGCAGTATTCATATTTTTTCACACTCCGTCATTGGTATCGCAAGCAGGCTATCCTGCCTCAGTCTTAGATTATCAAAATCTGCAGGTTTTGAATCAACACAATTACCTCGGTGACCCCACTCATACATGAATAGCGCCAAAACATCAAGTCAGATATTAGGAAAAGCTGGGGCATTGGCACAGATCCGTAATCGCAAAAGTTGAATATTTGACAATACAACCGGCATCTGTTATTAGAATTAGAGTGGCCGGTTGGCGGATGATAAGTGCCGTTTTTTTCCGGACCTTTAATGAGGCCATACAGCTCTCTCCCAATAATGCCACCGGCTATCTCTGGCTTTCTAAGGCGTTTTTCAAAGGCGGTGATTATATGAAAGCCCTCCAGTCAGTGAAAAATGCGATACAAATCGATCCTACCAACATAAACGCACAGTCCTTTTTTATGGAGTTAATGAGTAAATAATGGGATGGAATTTATTTTTCTTTTTATTCCATCGGGGTTAAATCCGTATTTCATATTTAACCGGGGCTCAATAACAAGTCCGCAAGCCATTTTATAACCGTTGATAGTATATTAATTAAATGATTTATAACTGCATTTTGGTCAGATATACCGGTGAGTTCGGGGTAAAGTCCACCCAGTCGCAGGAGTATATTGAAGATCTTATTCATAATAACATCAAGCGGGCGTTAACGGCCTCGGAAGGGCCGGATCTTCTGGACCGCATCAGGTTTTTGACGCGTCAAGGTCGTCTTTATATTTATTTTGAAAAGCAACAACATACGGATGTCAATGTATTAATTGCAGTTGTCGGACGAACATTTGGGATCTCTTCCATTTCACCCTGTTTTCGCACCTCGGTTCGCGATAAAACCGCTGTTGTCTCGGTAGCGGCCAAGCTGATGGTGGCACACGGAATCGGCCCCGGCAGTTTCAAAATCGCAGTGCGCGCAATAAAGAATCCGAAATTAGATATTCCCTCTCTAAAACAAGACATCACCAGCTTATGTAATAAGATACATCTAAACAACGGGTCGCAAAAAGGATTCTCAAGGCCTCGTTTCAAAAAAGGGCCAAAATGGAAAATGGGCCCCTGGGGCGGCGAAGTTGAGAGCAAGCCGGAGATAGAGGTATATAAAGATCACGCTTTTATATCTACAGAGCGGATTAAATCCCCCGGAGGCTTTCCGCTGGGTTTGGAAAATCAACTGGTCGCACTGGTTAGCGGCGGTTTGGATTCGCCGGCCGCGGCATGGCTGGCCATGCGGCGCGGCGCTGTTCCGGTTTTTGTTGTCATGGACCCTGATAATGACAGCAACGGCGACCGGGCAACTGCCTCTGCTGTGAGAGAAACAGCGCTGGAAAACATTAAGGTTTTGGTTGAATATACAAAAGGGGCCATCGAGGCACCGACCGTCTATGTCGCTTCATTTCAATCTGTGCTGGATGTGTTTATTCAACACGGGTCCAAAAAAGGCATCACTTGTCTGCTTTGCAAACGTTTTATGTATCGAGTGGCCGAACAGATCTGCTTTATTCATGACTGCCAAGGTATCGTGACCGGTGAGATACTCGGCGAACAGGCCAGCCAAACCGCCAAGAACCTCAGAGTGCTTGACAGTGCCGTAATGATGCCCGTGCATCGTCCCCTCTTCGGGTTTGATAAGGATGAAGTCGCCACCCTGGCCGGCCGCATAGGAACGATGCCAATCGCCGCTATCGAATCAGTTCCATGCAAAGGGGTCCCAAAACGCCCCACCATTTGCGGGGAAATGTCCGAAGTTGAAAAAGTAGAAGAGAAAATTGACATAACAAAATATCTTGAACAATGTTTGAGCGGCATGGAAAAGGTATCCTAATACCTGAATTTTGCACGCGTCGGGGATGCAGCGCATCTCGCGTCTGTGATAAGGCTAAAAGCATAAATGTATAACTTTTAGGGGGTGCATTACCAGTTTGTTAATTGCTATCCAAGACTTTTTGGTTTCAGGTGTCAGGTGTCAGGTTTCAGGTATCAGATAATTCGTTTCTTACTCCTGACACCTGACACCTGACACCTGATTGCAAGGCTTTCGCTCAAAAAATGAATAAGTTAATGGGTGAAAACCATTTTAACAAATCGGTAATGCTCCCTATCGTAATAGGGCAACATAAACAGGAAT
>JAFDEW010000065.1 GCA_019310125.1 Deltaproteobacteria bacterium
AAATACCCAAACTAACTGATCTAAGGATCGTCCTTAATGCCGCTATGGGCCACAAAGCAGAGTGGACGGTCCCGGAATCAGATATTCGAGAAGCAGGCGCTATTGCGGAGAAAAAAAGTGCCCGAGCTTCCGTGCCAGTAACTGTCGGGTTAAGCAAAGAAGAGGTCAAGAAGATTGTTGAGGATTCCCTGGATAAGAAACTCAGGCCGATTGTCAGGATGATGACTGAATCAAAGAATAATGAGCCTTCTCTCACTGAAATAATCGGAGGCATAGGCTATATCTTCGGACTCATGGGAGTCGCGCTATATTTTATAAGCAGAGGTAAAAAGCGTTAGTTCATTTTCGCCACTAAGACACTAAGTCACTAAGATGATTTTAAATAAAATAGTTTTCCTTTGTGTCTTCGTGCCTTTGTGGCAATTTTTTCCGGTTTGTCCGGGTTGAGGTTTAGAAATCCAAGATGATTGAAGAACAATTCGCCACAGGCAACTCCATTATTCATGGCCTGGATCCAAGGGTTAAAATAATTGCTGCTGTATTGTTTTCTGTGATTGTTGCCATATCAAGCAGATTTTTAGCATTGCTTCCCGCACTGGCCATATCGCTATTTCTTGTGGCCATTGCCAAACTTCCAATAAAAAAAGTCTTCTACAGATTGTTATTGGTCAATGGATTAATCCTCTTCCTCTGGTTTGTTCTTCCGTTTACATATAAAGGCGAAGGATTGTTTGCCGTAGGACCGTTTATCGCAACCAAAGAAGGGATATTGCTTGCGGGTCAAATTACGGTCAAGAGCAATGCTATTCTTTTGTCCATGATTTCTCTTTTGTCCACAACACCGATTTTTTCACTGGGCCATGCCATGGGGCGGCTCAATTTTCCAAATAAAATAACACACCTTTTTTTGTTTACTTTCCGCTATATCCATGTAATTTATAAGGAGTATCACAAGCTGACAAACGCGATGAAGATGCGTGGTTTTGTCCCTCGAACAAACATGCACACCTACAAGAGTTATGCCTATCTTGTGGGAATGCTTCTGGTCAGAAGTTATGATCGGGCGGAAAGAATCCACAAGGCCATGCGTTGCAGGGGATTTAACAAGAAGTATCATTCATTAACACAATTTTCCCTCAAAATGGAAGATATCTTCTGTCTGTCTTTGATGTCGGCTGTAATTTCAGGATTGGCGGTTTTGCAATGGGTCATAACAACCTGATCATTAATTTAACTGAGTTATCATTTTCATTTTCAGCAGATAAACCCGTGCTGGATAACTTGAGTTTTCATCTCCATCGAGGGGACCGGATCGGCCTTGTGGGGCCGAACGGCAGCGGTAAAACCACGCTTTTTCATATTATCCTGGGTCTATTAAAACCCTATTCGGGCACCGTTGAACTTTTCGGCAGGCAAGCAAAACAGGAAAAAGATTTCAGGGAGGCCAGAAAAAGGATAGGACTCCTTTTTCAAGACCCTGATGACCAATTATTCAGTCCCACGGTCCTCGAAGATGTAGCCTTTGGCCCACTGAATCTGGGAAAATCGCCGGAAGAAGCAAGAGACATTGCCTTGAAGACACTTTCCCGGCTTGATCTTTCCGGATTTGAGGACAGGATAACCTATAAGCTTTCAGGGGGTGAAAAAAGGCTTGTCTCTCTGGCCACAGTCCTTGCCATGGACCCGGAGGTGCTTCTTCTTGACGAACCTACCAATGGACTGGATGAAGAAACAGAGGAAAGAATAACAGATATTTTAAGAAAATTAGAGCTATCCTACATTTTTATCTCTCATAATTTTGAGTTCCTCTCAAAAACCACGGATAGAATCTATGCGATGTCAAAGGGAAGGATTTCCTCTGATGAGGCCATGGCTCCCCACTCCCATATTCATATCCATAAATCCGGCAGGATACCTCATAAGCACAAATCGTAACCGTTCACAGGTTCAGGGTTCAACGTTCAGGGTTAAAGACGAAAAGGCATTGAAAATTCGAAGTCCTCGTAAAAAATGCTGGTTTTGCCATATAATTGCCAAATACCATGTTCCGGATTTATGGGAATGTAAAAGCGGTCGGTTTTCCCTACAACAGATTTACAAAATAATGCATAATGATGAGGATATAATCTTTGAGCCCAGAACCTCTGAACCCCTGAACCTTGAACCCTTGAACCCCTGAACCTTTGAACCCGTAAACGCTTTCCACACATCTTGAATCATTATAACCGGTGACCCGGCAGCGGGTCACCGGTTATGTAACTTCCTTAAAATTCAACAGCCAGCTGTGTGGTAATCAGATCCCTTTCATCATCATTCTCGAATTCTCCATGAAGGTATTCGAGAGCCAGGGATGTATTCTCAAACAGGCCGTACGTGAAAACCGCGCCATACTGATATTCGGGAAGAAAATCCCAGAGGTCGTCGCCGCCTTCATACTTTACGGCAACTTCGACCCGATCCGTTGCCGCATACGCAAGTTCGAAATTCCATGTCTTTGGCTCGAATTTAACACCGGGGGCTAGACCTAAATCACTTGCTTCGAAATTGTCATTGGCACCCACATATTCGGCCTCAAAAAATAATTTATCCATGAAACAAGCACTTAAAAACACACTCCAGCCGGAAATATAGTCTTTGATCTTATCAACGCCATACTTTTCATCCAGATAATCCTGAAGCCCGTCGCTATCCGCAATATTGCTGATGTAGGATACACCGGCCCGAATACCAAAATTCGAAATGAGTTCTTCGGGAACGGAAAATGAAGCACTGGCAACATAGCTCTCTATATGATTATCTTCTCCGGTTTCATCGATGTCACCGTTAAACGCACTCACGGAAAAGTCCATCCATTCATTCACACATCCCACAGTTAGGGCGCTCTCCCGGGTCTCCCCAAGCTCTAAGGTTAAAGGATCGCTGATAAAATGGCTCTCAAAATTGCCGAAGGGAACATAGAGCTTGCCCACATTCAGATAAAGGGGCACCACATCCTCTCCGTCCAGGGTAATAAATCCTTCATCCACGTCCACGGGCTCCGTATCGTCCTCTTCCCATAAAAAAAGCACATGCCCCTTGACATGTTTGATAATATCCACATCAAGCCCTAATTCCACTGTGGCCAGGGTAATATCACTCGAATCCTCATCATCTTCCGCAGGATCGCCATAGTCATAATTTTCGTAACCGGCTTCCGCCTCGATGACTCCGCTCAGGGTTATTTTATCCGCCCATTTTGCCAGGATACCCTCTTGTTTTTGTTCCATTTTTTCTTCAATTCGACGGACCCGTTCCGGCAGGCCTTGACCTTCTAAAATAGCGGGAGCCTCTTTGGAAATTTCTTGTGTTGACATTTTTTCCTGATTATCCAGTTTTTCTTCGAGAATTCTTATTTGCTCTTTGAGTACTTTTAGCTCTTGCATGAGTTCGTGATTGGACATCTCTTCAGAAATACAAATGCCCGGAAACATTAACGAACCTATAAAAAATGTTAAGAAAATACCAATCAATCCCTTTTTCATAACTGTTTTCCTCCTTCAATTTTATCATGTTTTTGCTTTTAATCTCAATGCAATCTCGCTCGGCAAACAGGATAAACGCATTTGATTTCGGTACAGCGTAGCGACGGCGTGTTTCTCTTGGAAACCGACTGACTGTTTGAAGGACTTTAGCACGCGTTCGCCCGAACCGAATGAAATTATGACTTAAAAAAAATCCATGAAATAATTTAGTGACGAATTGTTCTTAATAACTCTGGCGCGGCTCGGGCTTACGGGTGCTTAAGCACAAGTTTCAGTCGGTTGGAAAGAGATACACACTGTCGTGGAGCGTTCTCCCTGTATTAGGATTCAAATACGTTGGCCTTGGCTCGGCGAATCCTAAGGACCGATTGAATTTTGAATTGAATTCAAAATCAATATTTTCAACTAACTTAACATTTGAACTTTGAACCCGTGAACGGTTACTAAAATGTTTATTTTTCCTTCCAGTCATGTAACTCAACCCAGATTACAGCGCCGATTTCTATGTCCTTTTCCTCACCCTGATGCTTAAGCTTTTCATCGGCAGTGTTCAAGGCTGCAAATCCCCACCAGCCGGCCTTTGGCGCCGCATAGGTGAAAACACCGTTTTTATCGGCCTTGATGGTCTGGGTAACCATGTAATCCGTGGGTGCTTGGGCTTTTCCATCTTTGTTATAGTATTCTACTTCCACCTCAGCATATGGAACCGGCTTTCCGTCCAGTTTGACAATCCCCTGGAAAACGTTTCCGGCATAAAGACCGAATGGCTTTGATAGGGTGACGATCTCGGTTTTCAGCCCGATTTCTTCATCCCAGCCTTCATCGTCTCCGAATGCCGTAACCACCGTCTTTGTGTAATGCACGATAAAACAATCCTCTGCCGGTTCCCAGTAGGGTTTGGGCTCCATATAGAACATATACACACCCGGCCTTTTTACAGAGTAAGCCAATTCCCAGGCCGTATGCCCCATGACCGTGGTCTTTTTTAGCTTGTCGAGCAAACTCTGTTTCTTGCCGTTTGCCATGACCCCGAAAGCAACCGGCGTTGCCAGTTCCATTCCATGCCCCTCAAATGGATGAGAAAATGAGAGCGTCACCGTCACATTTTTGTTCTCGCCTTGCATAATCATACTGTCCGAGGGAATCACCATACCGAAATGTGCACAAGCCTGCCCTGCAAATATGGCGATCACTGCAATGATACCCGTCAACATCATGCCTTTTTTCATGAAAACCTCCTTTTTCGCAAAAAAAAAACCACAAATTTACGGCATCTTCGTGATACCCATACCTTCGTGGTCTAATGTGTTTTTTTTATAAAGTAATTTTTACCGCAGCCTTCTTGACTGCTATTTTTAAAAAGTCATTATATTATCCAATAAAGGATGTCAATAAAATTTCATGAATGTCCGCCAGTTTCCCCTGCTGCGTTGTTTGTCCGTAGATAACAACCTATTTCGTAAAAATCATGTAAATTCCAAGCACCAAAATACAAATCTCAAATAAATATCAATGACCGAAATTCAAAATTCAAAACAGATAGAATGACGGCGAGAGATCCAATAAGTGATTGAAATGTTTTGATCACGCGCAGCGCAGGCGCTTGCGCCGCGTCTTGGAATTTGTAATTTTGATATTGCCTGCCCTGTTAAATAAAGTTTGGAATTTAGGCTGTCAATAACGAATGTGAACTTAATGGCCGATGGGTTCACTCTATCCATGATCATTTAACAGGGTGAATAATTTGAGTATTGTGATTTGGGATTTTAGTACCGTTTCCGGGAAAGTAAATAGCTTCTATCTGAATCAGTTAGAGTTGACTTTGACGTTTCCCCGTGTTGCCTGCAAAGTCACTTGACTTGAGAATAAAAAGTCTTTATGAATTGCAATTTTTGTGAAGAAGCACTATTAGAACAAACAATAGTTTGCTTCCTTGAAATAAATCGATTTCCATCAATCCATAATATTAAAAAAAACCAAAGTGTTACAAAAACAACAACAAGTGAACACATAAATGAAACAAAAAATAATAAACCTGATCCGTAACGCTGCAACCCGTGCATATGAAAAAGGTGATTTGCCTTCAAAGGCGTTTCCAGAAATTGAAGTTGAAGTGCCCAAAATAGAATCGCATGGTGATTTTTCAACAAACATCGCAATGGTTACAGCCTCTGTCCAGAAGATGCCCCCGCGAAAGATTGCGGAATCGATTTTAAAACATCTCAAAGATCCGGAAAATATTTTGGCAAAAACAGAAATTGCAGGCCCCGGCTTTATCAATTTTTTTGTAACCATAGGGTCCTGGTATCCGGTTTTATACAAAATCCATCAGGAAGATATGCGTTATGGCGCTTCGGATATGGGCAATGGTGAAAAAATCCAGGTGGAATTTGTAAGCTCTAATCCAACAGGGCCTTTGCATGTGGGACACGGCCGGGGGGCTGCTGTTGGCGACAGCGTGGCGAACATCTTGCGGTTTTGCGGATATGATGTTCAAAAAGAATATTATATCAACGATTCGGGTCGTCAGATACATACGCTGGGCAAATCTGTTTTTCTTCGATATAAGCAGTTGCTGGGAAAAACTATTCAGTTTTCGGAAGAAAATTATCAGGGCGATTATATTATCGATTTTGCAAAGAACATAATTGATCACAAGGGAAAAACGCTTCTGGACCAGGATGAAGAAACGTCGATTTCATACTGTGCGCAGTTTGCGGCAAAACGTGTTATTGCACAGATCCGGCAGGATCTTACGAACTTCGGGATCGAGTTTGACAACTGGTTCAGTGAACAGAGCCTTTATGATTCCGGCAAGGTGGGAGCTGTTATAGACAATTTTCGAGATAAGGATATTATATACAAAAAAGATGGCGCCTTATGGTTTAAAACCACAGAGTTCGGAGATGAAAAAGATCGGGTAGTGGTCCGCAAAAACGGCCAGACCACATATTTTGCATCTGATATCGCCTATCACATGGATAAGTTTGAACGAGGGTTTGAACGGGTAATAGATGTCTGGGGTGCCGACCACCACGGATATATTTCACGGGTAACCGGTGCTATCCAAGCGTCGGGTCTTAATAAAAATCGATTCACCGTCATACTTGTTCAGCTTGTCAATCTTTTGCGCGGGGGTGAACCGGTTGCCATGTCCACCCGGACCGGTGAATTTGTTACCCTCAGTGATGTGGTTAAAGAAGTCGGAAAAGATGCCGCAAGATTTATTTTTTTAACCCGCCATTATGAGAGCCCCCTTGATTTTGACCTGGAGCTGGCAAAGAAAAAGACCAACGACAACCCGGTTTTTTACGTTCAATACGTGCATGCCCGGATATCCAGTATTATTCGAAAGGGGCGGGAAGTGGGTATAGAAGATATCACCGGGGATCAAAAGGTCATGGCAATGCTTAAAGAACCTGAGGAAATCAACCTGATGAAAACCATGGCCCGCTATCCGGATGTTTTAAAAAACAGTGCAACATTCATGGAACCTCATCGCATAACATTTTATCTCATGGACCTTGCGGCCTGTTTTCATTCCTATTACAATAAGCACAGAGTCCTGTCCGACGAGCCTCTATTGTCCCGGGGACGACTCTATATGGTACTGGCGGTTCAAAAAGTCATACGGAACGGGTTGACTCTGTTGGGTGTATCTGCCCCCGAAAGAATGTAATTATAAAAAAATACAACAGCTTGGCCACTAAGGCACAAAGTCACAAAGAATGGGTATGAATTATATGATAATCTTTTGTGTCTTTGTGGCTTATCGTTTAAACTAATGGGAAAAAAAGAAAAAACCTCGCCTAAAAAAAAGAACTCTTCGACTCAGTTGACACGCAAAGGGTTGACCCTATGGATTTTCCTGACCTTTTTTGCATGTGCATGGATGTTTGTTCTGGGTATCTTCGTGGGAAGAGAAACCGTCCCTGTAAAGTTTAACATGGAAAAGCTTGAAAACGAACTGGCTGCTTTAAAGGAAGCGGTTATCAAGAAGGAATTGGACCGGTATAAAATAGATCCCAATTCCGAGGACAACAAGACCAAGATGGAATTTTATGAGGCACTGAAAAATACCGGCCAAGAAGAGAGGCTAAAAGCGAATATACCAAAAAATAACCCAAAGCCGTTGCACAAAAAAATTGTTTCCACTGCAAAAAAACCGGCCGTATCCAAACATACCGTAACCGCTCCCAAAGCAAAAACCGGCGCTCTTACGAAATCAGTCGAAAACAATAAAAATTTTACCATTCAGGTAGCCGCATTCAAAGATTTAAAAGTCGCCGATAACCTGGCGGCAAAATTAAAAAAAAGAGGATACCCTGCATACAGGAGTATGGGAAAGGTTCCAGGGAAAGGCATCTTTTATAGGATAAGGATAGGGTCTTTCAAAAACAGGACCGATGCCGGGGTCGTATTCAACAGATTAAAAAAAGAAAATATAAAAGCAATCATCGTTCAGCGATAGTTTCTTAAATTATACAATCGCTTCGCGATTCTATATAACGCGGCTTCGCCGCTCTAAAAAAAGGAAATTCCTATACCATTAATTGAATTTTTGGTATTTTCTAAGCAAAAAAAAGTTTGATAACACCACGAAGAGCACGAAGATTATATATTTTATTCTTCTTTTCCTTCATGAGCTTTGTGGCAAAATTATAATAATGGCGCGAAATCTCATCATTTAATATTCAATTTTCAATCTTCAATCTTTTAAGGAGATCTTATGAAAATAACTAAACAGGAAGTCCTTCATGTGGCAAACCTTGCCCGTCTTGATGTTGACAAGGTACTGATAGACAAGTTTGCCGGACAAATCGGAACCATATTGGAATATGTCGATACATTAAAATCCGTTGACACCCAAGGTGTGACGCCCACCTCTCATGCCATTTTTTTGACCAACGCATTTCGGGAAGATGAGGAAAAACAAAGTATTGACTGTGATTCGGCACTTTCCAATGCCCCTGAAAAAGAGGATGGAAATTTTATCGTTCCAAAAGTGATTATTTAGTGAAAAGGAAGAGTATGAATCTTCATGAACTTACCATAAAAAAAGCCCACACACTGTTAAAGGAAAAAGAAATATCTTCCCAGGAGCTGACCCGGGCGGTACTTGATCGTATCGACGCTGTAGAAGAAAAAGTGGGTGCATATATTTCTGTGGCCGGTGAAACGGCCATGGCCCAGGCCAAGATTGCCGATAAAGCAATCTCACAAGGCAATATATTACCATTGACAGGTATTCCCATGGCCATCAAGGATCTTATGTGTACCAAGGGTCTGCGTACGACCTGTGCTTCCAGAATTCTCGAAAATTTTGTGCCGCCCTACGATGCTACGGTGGTAAAAAAGCTGAAAACACAAGGTGCTGTAATTGTCGGAAAGGCCAATATGGATGAATTTGCCATGGGCTCATCAAACGAACATTCCGCCATAAAACTTACCCACAACCCCTGGGACCTGACGCGGATCCCCGGCGGTTCAAGCGGAGGCTCCGCAGCGTCGGTGGCCGCGGATATGTGTATAGGATCATTAGGATCGGATACCGGTGGGTCGATCCGTCAACCTGCGTCACACTGCGGTGTTGTGGGGATGAAGCCCACATACGGCAGGGTTTCCCGATTCGGACTGGTGGCATTTGCTTCCTCTTTGGATCAGATCGGTCCGCTGACCAAGGATGTCACCGATTGCGCTATGGTAATGAATGTTGTTTCGGGTTACGATTCCGCCGATTCCACATCAGTGCCTGAAGATGTGCCGAATTATACCTCTTTTCTTGAGGACGATTTAAGAGGGATGGTGGTCGGTATCCCAAAGCAATACAGTTCCGCCAAAGGTCTGGATCCCGATGTTTCCGAAGCGGTCAAAAATGCCGTTGAAAAAATTCAAGGGTTGGGAGCCGGGTGTGTTGAAGTCTCTCTGCCCCACACGGAACATGCAGTGGCTGCCTATTATGTGATTGCGCCTTCAGAGGCCAGTTCCAATCTTGCCCGGTACGACGGAGTTAAGTATGGTTACCGGGACAAGAATAAAAAAAGTCTCATGGAAATGTACAAAAGCACTCGTTCCAGAGGGTTCGGTCCGGAAGTTCAACGGCGCATTATTCTGGGCACATACTCGCTTTCCGCAGGATATTACGATGCATACTACGGCAAAGCATCCCAGGTTCGAACCTTGATCATAGAAGATTTTAAAAAAGCATTTGAAAGCTGTGATGTAATCCTGTCACCGGTGGCACCCACCCCGGCTTTTAAAATAGGGGAAATGGTTGATGATCCGCTGACCATGTATTTATCCGACATCTTTACCCTTTCAGCAAACCTTGCCGGAATACCCGGCATTTCCGTTCCCTGCGGGTTTTCATCAAAAGGACTTCCCATCGGGCTCCAGATAATGGCAAAACATTTTGATGAAGGAAAACTTATTAAAGTCGCATACAATTTCGAGCAAAGCACAGATTTTCACAAGAAAAAACCAACTCTGTACAAGATGATTAAACCACGAAGAACACGAAGGACCACAAAGATTGGAATTTGATGATATGAAATTGTCAGGTATAAAAATCGGATTATTGATGAATTTTAACGTTAAATATATGAAGGACGGAATTAAGCGAATGGTTTTATAAATTCTTCGTGCACTTCGTGTTCTTCGTGGTAAAAAAAATATCAGTAAAGGAAATTAGAATATGAGTATTCAGCCAAAAGGAGAAGATTTGAGGAAAGCCGTGAAGTGGGTTTCCCAAGAACACAAGTATAACAAGGAAAAAAAATTAAAGGCCCTCATCGATGAGGCATGCCTGAAATTCAACCTGTCGCCCATGGATGCGGATTTTTTAGCCCGCACCCTGAGAGAACAAGAAAAGTAACTAGTTTCCATCCAGAAATGGCCCTTTTCCGCAATCTCTGCGTCAATCTGCGAAATCACTTGTGCGGCGTACTAAATGTACGCCTCCGCGTAATTCATTGATTTCCTTGACCTTGCGAAAAATTGCTCATTTCTGCATTGGAAACTTAATTTTTGTTTAATTTGTATTTTTGGAGGGACACTAACTAACGATAAACAATAGTTAGGGGCTTCGCCCCAATTGGAATAATGGAATGATGGGT
>JAFDEW010000004.1 GCA_019310125.1 Deltaproteobacteria bacterium
GTTTCTCTCTTTTACCTCACATAGGTTCTTGCACCGGCATACCGGGTCTTGAAATATTTCTTTGACAGTGAGGCGGCACATATTCTCCGGCCTTTCCCCGGTGCATGTATAAATTTATTGCCACCGGTATATATGCCCACATGAGAAACTCTTTTACGTTTGGAGGTAGAAAAGAAAACAAGATCCCCGCTTTTGAGTTGACCTTTCTTAATGGGAATGCCGGCTCTGTATTGTTCTTTTGACGTACGCGGAAGATTCAGGCCGTTAATCCTGTACACCGCCATGGTAAGTCCGCTGCAATCAAAACCATGATCCGGTGAGGAACCGCCCCATTGATAGGGAAGACCGATAAAGCGCCTGGCGGTTTCCACAATTTCGTTTCTGAGATAACTTCCGCCATATTTCCTCTGCCTTACCACCGCATAATCATGAGGACTTACCAGGTAATACTCATGGATGATTCCCGCGGCACGAATAGTTTCAGCCTTTGCGCGGGCCGCCTGTTTTGAAGGATAATCCCCGAAACGAACCTTATAGATCCCTGTTTTGTGAACAAAATAATAGGCATCCACCCCATTGTCTTCTAATACCCTGGTGAGCCGGATCGCGTTGTCCGGATTTGAAAAGGCGCCTACTTGGATAGAATAGCCCATCACGGCTAATCCTGTTTCCGGCATTTTGGGCTGTGAAGCCCGTGGCACAACAGGTTTGCCCCCGCAACCCGCTCCCAGCAGGAGGAAAGATACCACACAAAAAACAGGGGTCCATTTCGCCTTAAGCGTTGAGAACCGGCCTTGTCTTTTCAGCGTTTGTTTCATGGATAGTCCATAACTTTCATTTCCTGGAATCAGTAATTGGGCAAATAAAGGAGGTCAGACTTCATATTTACAAATCCACGAAGCTTCTGTCAAACCAGTTGCAGACTTCAAAAAGCCCTAAAATTAAATAGTCGAAGTGTTCTTATCGCCTATCAGTTGAAATTATAACACAATTTTGAAGCATCGAAAAGCCGGAGATGGATACCGGAAAGCACAAGTATTGGATGGATGATTTCAAACTGAAATCCAAACAGTTGCAAGGTGGTGCGGATACAAGATTTAAGGCAAGGTACCGAGATAACCTCAAGCCAGATCTTTGCTTTATTTTAAGGTACCACCCATTTTAGAGGTATGTTTAAAAAAATCAGAGCACTCTCAGGCGGCTTTTGAAAATACTCTGGACGCGCCGGCTGTCGGAAGGGCCGCCGGCAGTTTAGACGGCTGGACAACTTTGTCGGGCAGTCCGCGGGTTAGCCAGCCAGATCGGGAAGCCGTTATCAGTCCCCAGAGCGAAATCCAATACAGGCAGAACAACCAGTAAAAAGCATAGGGAATCGCCCATCTCCATCCGAACCACCCGCCGTAGCGCTTCTGATATACCAAAGCAGGTAAGGAAGCGCTGATAATACACGCTACCGCCAAGAGAAATAGCGTATGCACGGGAGCCATCAGCAGTTGGGCCACCACAACGAATTTGAAGGCTTCGCTTAGGGTCATACGAACAAATTGGGTTGTGCTGAACAGTCGAATCCAGCAACTACCGCTATCAGTGGGTCGAAAACGACCGATGATGAAAGTAAGCATCACCAGGTTTTCACGGACGTTACTTCGTGCCCATCTTAACAACATCCTGCGCAGACCCGTGAACGTGTTGGGTATCTTGGTCAATACCACGGCCTCACGCTGATAAACCACCCGAAAGCCGGAACTTAGGACCAGGTTAGTCATAGCGCGGTCTTCACCGATGGCGGCACGGTGCCCCATAAAGGTTTGATGGATCCATTTCGGCAGTTGGGGGGTGATTACATCCGCTCGATAGGCTGAAAGTGCACCGGGCGTACAAAATACCCCACCGTAGACGCTCTGTCCGGCTCGGATGAAATCAAAGCCGCTGGTAAACGAAACTTCCATCATTTTAGGGATAGCGCCTTGGGCAAGATTCAACACACGCACATTGCCGGCCACTGCGCCCACACGAGGATCACTGATCAGAGGACTGACCAAATGACGGAGGGTATCGGGCAGCACTTCTGAATCGGAATCAATGGTCACATATACCTGCCCTATAGCTTGAGCGAACCCGGCCATCAACGCATGGCGTTTACCTCGGTTAACGGGCTGACGAATCAACCGCACTCGCCAGGGAAACTCTTTTTGAGCAGTTTTCATCCATTCCCACGTATCGTCCTGTGAGCCGTCATCAACACAAATCACCTGCATTTTTTCCATGGGGTACCGACTGTTCATCACCGATCGAACGGTGGGCAAAATCTGTCGGCCTTCGTTGTAGGCGGGTATCACTATAGTAACCGTGGGCAAGGCACTGTCGGACAGAGGCGCATAGGACCGGTAACGACAGGCAAACCAAATACGCCAGGCCAACGTAAAAAAAGTAAAGAGAGTTAATCCAACGGCTAAATATTTTATAGTGGACCAGGATTGCACAACCTTCCAGGATTCTACAGATTTCAGTACGTCCACCTGCCACCAGGTCAAGGTTATTGCCGATATTAAAGTGAAAAGAAGAAGCCAAGGGAAAAAACTATCCGCCTTGAAGCGGTATGAACCATTTGTGTTTACCATATGTTACCTCTGATTTTATAAAATGTTCCGGAAGGTGATGACCTTTTTAGTATTACCAAATTCTGAGCTGCTTGCCGCCTAAAACAGGTCTCCGGTGGGGAGGGAGATAGGGTCAAACAGCCTGAACCTATCTGTGTTCATCCATAGAGTCCATAAGCGATGTATAATAAGACATCCCCCCAAAAAAACAATAGTAAGTTTACCCGGATCGCCACTTTTTTTATGGTTTGTTTCTCCGATTGTTACGATACGAATGGAAAAGGTGATTGCAATAGGTGTGCCAAGCAGAAGAGCTTCTCTATCTATTTAGTATTAATAGCATTATCGTTTGTTGTTGTATTAATGCATAAGGGATTATGAAGGGAAATACATACAAGTTCTGTAATAAAAAATTTAAGAGCTACACCTAACTGTCAATAATTATAGTATTTTTATATGAAGGAATTTACATACACCATGGATAGGGCTTGATGGCCCTTCCTGTAATATCCTATGTTTTCATCAAGTTGTAGAAATTTCGAGACATTGAACTATATCTGAAACTTTAGTTTAAATGACGTGGATAACGCATTGTAGGAGCTATTCCGGCAAATTTTATCATAATATTGGTCGTATCCTAACTCAAAGGAATAACTACTTTTTGGAAAAAACGAATAGGTGGCGTCCCAACTTAAACCCACGGAGGTGTCCAATATCGCCGCATCCTGACTTCCATCAGTATTCCTCGTTTTAGAGTATCCCCCCCTTAAAGATAGATCGACCACATTGAAGATTCGACGATAATTAATGGAGAGTGAGGCAGAGGGATTTTCTTTGCGTTCTCCATACCAATATCGATATTCGCCAAAACTTAACGTTGGGGTAATGGTGAGATTGGAAGCAGGGCGGATAGAGGAACTGATTCTATGCCAGAAGCTTTCAGTTTTTTTATTTGTATCAAACAGCTCCTGGCTATGAGAATATTTTGACGAAGCTGTCATGTTAAAGGCCTTGCCTCCACAGTAATACAAAAAACCGGCATGGGTTTCTTTGTGCTTCCCTTGATAGTCTGTGTTGTCGGGTTTGATGCTATCCTCAGATTCCTCCCTGGAATGAGAAAAAAAGAAGTTAATGGGCAAGGAATGGATTTTGTATTTCATTTCAAGGCCGTATTTATTGGTCAGATTTTGGGCGTGCAAAGGGTCGCGATCAACGTTGTCCCAAAACCTCGAGAAAAAAGTTTTTAAACCAATAGCCCCGATTTTTTTTTCTCCCCAAATCTCCACCCCTTGCTGATCGTTTTGTAAATCAACTTTTGTTTTAGTTTCCGTTTTCTTCTTATAATGGTTAGGATCGTTCAAATTTTTCCCCACATAGCGATACTCCACACCGTAATTAAAGCCATTTAAGTTTTGTTTTAAACGAAAAATCTCAAGATGCTTATCAGACTCATTGGAAGCTACATTTGACGGAAAGCAGGCCTGATCAAATTCGCAACTTTTTTGAAAAATATCGATTTCCGGCTTAAACGTTCCAAAAAAGTCAGCCTTTACATGAGATTTTAATAACACACCTTCAGGTCCGTTATAAATTACAACAGGTTGTAGCAAAGGGTCTTTGGCAGAAAAATCTGATGGATTAATTTGTGAATTTTTTACCGCTGGTTGTTTTTGGCACTGATTCCCGGAACGTTCCGCTGCTTTTACGGTGTTAACAGGAATGGGAAAGTAAGGATTCCAACACAAGATAACGAAAACCGGAATAAGCCATAGCGCACACAAGCGCACCTTGAAAGAAACTTCTTTTATGCGGATAAATAATCGTACCATCGTTACGTTAAGATGCAAAAAACGTGCAAAATCTAATAGTTCTATTTGATATTATTAACGTCGATAGATTCCAAATAGTTATCATAACGTTCCGATTGCATATCTCTAGTATTTGACAATTTCTGTCAAAGAAAGTGCCATCCTCCGTTAGGTTTTAAATTAGTTTTGCGAAATATAAAGGGAACGGAGAAAAACAACGGGGCTTAAACCTGTATTAGAAACGACCAAACATATTCGCCTATTCTATGGGTTTAAATAGCTCTATTGTATTGGAATCAACAAAATCCGGATCATTTTCTATTGGTCCATATAGTTCGACGGTAGCGGATTCTATTGACGGCAAGTCTGACTCTATCGGCTCAAACATTTCCGTTACATGGTTTTCCTTCGATGGCTTATCGGATTCAAAGGATGGAACACTTTTTTTGCGGATAAAAGAGGACAGGAAAGAAAGCGTCATGGGTTTGCGATATTTGATTAGATTTTCAGGAATAACGATATTATCATTGATGCTCATTCGGTTAGGATTAAGTTTAGGGTTGGCCTTGGATAAGGCCTTCCAATTTCTCCCGGAACCGGTATACCATTTTGCGATGATGAAAAGTGTCTCCCCCTTCCAGCGAACCCTGTGCACATAGAAGTTGGGAGCTGGTATGGGTGATGGTGACACAACCGCTAAGGGACTCTCAGGAACCAAAGTAGCTGTTTCAGGTTTTTCCGGAACCGGTACAGGGAGCTTTTGTAATTTTGACCGGGAATGTGTTTTTTGGTAAGTACATCCGGTTAACACACTGAATATGATGAGAACCCGCAGACCCCTGGTTAGCCATATGGCAGACATTATTGTGGGTTTCATAATTTGCTCTTAAGATGGTTTAGATATGTTCGCACTCTTTGATTCTCGGGGTTGATATTCAGAGCCTTTTCAAGATTTTTAATACATTGGTTTGTTTTTCCTTGTTTTTGTTGAACCACAGACAGATTGAAAAGGGCTTTGTCAAGATAGTCTGTCCTTGAATCAGTCACGAGAAGAAACATTTTTTCCGCATTCATATAATCCTTTTTTTCCGAATAAATAAAGCCGAGATTAAAAAATGTATCAACAGAACGGTAATTAAGGTCTGCGGCGTTTTGGTATGCTTTGGTGGCTTTGGAATAGTCTTTGGATCGGGTATAAAGCTTTCCCAAATCAAAATGTGCCTCGGCGTTTTGAGGATCAATCTCAATGGCTTTAACTAGTAATCGTTCAGATTCTCTTGGATTTGTCCCTAAGAGACTGCCTGCCTGCCCTCGGAGAGCCTGCGAATAATACCCTTTAATTTTTTGAATAGTTAGCGGATGTAGGGCGATGATATCTTCAAACAATTCCACGGATCGCTTGTAGTTTTTGTTGTTAAGTTCCTCCTTAGCCAGTTCCAGAACAATCGGTTTATTTGTCTTGGATTTGTCGTTGTGGGCTGCGCTTATGGAGAGAGGTGGTGCAGGCGTAGCACCCCTATCTGTTAATGTTTGTGAGGAAAAATTACGATCTGTTTTGATTGGGGATGATGCAGGCGCGGTGAGCACGGAAGTTGCTGCTTTCTGAACATTTTCTTTTGAGGATATCCCGTTTTTAGATGGCCCGGTCAGAATCATGACGATGACCGCTACCGTCACGGCAGAGCCCCATAAAACCATTTTTTTTTGCGTGCTTGAAACGGCAGAGCCCCAGAGAAGTAGTTTTTTTCGCACACGAGCAATTGAAGACTCTTTAACATCTTTGGTAGCATTTCCCTTATTATATTCTTTTGAATCCATTCTCTTTTCGGTACGTTCTGCTTGTCGAAGAGGGATGGATCGAGCATCTTGATTTGTTGGAGTCTCCATTCCCATGCTCATCTGATTCTCAAAAGAATGCTTAACTAAGCGGGGCGAATGTTCATAGTATGACGGCTGGTATGGAAAATTTGAAACTGTGTTATTCTTGCTTTCACTGGGGGGACTGAGTTCTTGGGAGCATTCCTCTATGATATCCGGAGTAATCTTTTTTAAACCTCGGACATAACCTGTTAAGAGAGCGTGATCGCAAATTTTGTTTATCAGTCGAGGATAGCCGTTAGAAAAACGATATACTTCTTGGACTGCCCTTCGCTTAAAGAGTTTCATCTCAGTACCGGCAACTTTCAATCGGTATTTAATGTATTCAAAAGTTTCGATTTCTGACAAGGGGTTAATTTGGTAAGTCAGCATGATTCTTTGCCGAAGCGCACGGCATTCTTGTGAAGCCAAGGTTTGATTTATTTCGTTTTGCCCAACCAAGAATATGTTGATTAGTTTTTTCTCCGGAAGTTCTATGTTTGATAAAAGCCGAATATCTTCAAGAAGTTCTATTGACAATCTATGGGCTTCATCAATAATCAGAAGAACATTTTTATTATCCAAAAATACTTTATTTAAGAAATGGCTGAAGTAAACAATAAAATCTACTTTGTTATCAAATTTTTTGGAAATATTGAATGATATTGCAACAAAATTATAGAAATCGATGAGGCTTAAAAAAGGATTTGTTATGTTTGCAACGAGCGTATCGTCTTGGAGACTTTCTAACAATGCATTAACCAATGTAGTTTTACCCGTACCGACGTCTCCGGTAACAAGCAGGAAACCCTTCTGGTCTATTACACCATATTTTAAAGTTGCCAAGGCCTCCTTGTGCTTATCGCCAAGCCAAAGAAATTCTGGATCTGTGGTTAACTTAAACGGCTTTTTAACCAAGTTATAGTGAGATAGATACATAAACTCTAGAATTTAATTAGTCTGCTATATAATATCGTGATTGCGAGTGTGACGGAAAATCCACCAACCTGATCAGCGCAACGGCTCCTAATTTCATGAAATTTTATGTCCAGTTCCCCTAATACCGATAAGGTTTCTGAATCGCGTGTTGAACCTACTCGGTTTTTATTGAAATATATCTATATCAAATGGATGGATGGTTTTTAGCCCATTTGTGTCAAGATTTGATAATAACCTGCGTCATGCTCTATTAACGTGTTGAACAATTCATGGGCAGAACTTCCGTCAAAATCACCAGCCAATTTCAGGTAGAGGCTGTCTTTGGTTTTATCTTGTCTAATTAAGCGGTTTCTGTTTTTATTATGCAAAATTCATGCAAAATCAGTAAGTTGTAATGAATTGGTATGAATATTATACATTATCGGATAGTTATGTTTATCATAAAGAAAAGGCACCGATGCTAATTCGTCGAAAAACATCTAAAATTGTGGAATAAATCACATAATATTTATTACATTTATTACACATATTTGTTAAAAACCTAAATCCTTATCTATTACATGGTGGTTGTAATGGATGCAATGTGTCGAGGGAAAAAAATTGACAAAGAAAATAGCCTAAGATAGGCAAATGGCAAATAACCAACCAATATTAAAAGAAATATAAGAGTTTATCTCGTACAGCCGGCCACTGTCCCGAATTGGATCTTATTACAGGCTACGAACCTGTTATAGCTTAAGCAGTCTTGCAGCGTTCTGTCCGCAAATAGCGTCGATCTCATCTTGCGGCAGCCCGGTTTTTTCAAGCTCCTTGAAATATCTTGCCGGCTTTATCAACGGAAAGTCACTGCCAAAAAGAATCTTTTCCAGGCCGGCAATCTCTTTTGCATACCGGTATATTTGAGGATCATAAAGAAACGGGGATGCTGCCGTATCAAAATATACATTTTCAAGGGATTCTTTTACATCCTTTTTTAAAAGATTGAAAAAGAAAATTCCGCCGCCCCAATGAGCCAGAACGATTTTATTTTCCGGAAATCTCTTGATAAGATCGTAGATCTGTTTCATGGTATTCGGCGTTTTGCCCGGATAGATGTGTCCCACCGGTTCATTGGTGTGGATCAAAAAAGGCAGGTCCCTGTTGCGGCAGATTTCCATAAGCGGGACCAACTTATCCAGAGCGGTGTCGTTAATTCCGGATTCATAGAAAGCGATTTCTCCGATCCCCGAAAGCCCCCCTTCTATACAACGGACAGCTTCAGGAACGGCCTCTCCATGAAACGGGTCAAAACATCCCAAACCGATAAGCCGCTCCGGGTATCTGGCCACGACTTCCATAATGTAGTCGTTTTGAGCTTGGAATATTTCCTTTGTTTTCCATGGAAAACCAAACACAACCGATTTATCGATACCCTGTTCATCCATTGAAGCCACGATCTCTGTTGCACCCACCAGTTTTGACCCGGGTGAACTATATAAAAGCTTGAATGCAGATTCATTGGGAAAATATTTTTGTCTGTTTTCACGTATGGCTTTCGGGAAAATATGCGTATGAAAATCTATGATCATTTTTATCCACCTCTATTCCGGATGATTTTAAACAAGAACGGTAGGTCCTTTTATTTTTTCCATTACCAGAAGATGTTGATTAATATCATATTATACCTAAATTTTGCAAGCCTTGTATCTGCCGGATATACAAGGCACCCATCGTGGAGCCGTTAGGTTATATGTTTTTATCAATTTAAATATGTTTGACATCCACCCCTGTCTGCGTGCGGACACTCACAAGGCCGACATCATTTTTATCCACCCTTCCCAGTTCATTCGAAAATTTGTTTAACCGGGCGTCACGCTCATAACAAGTTGCCGACGTTGGCCCAGGGCAAACGCATTTGAATCCCAATACATGAAGAATGCTCCACGAGGGCGGGTTTCTCTTGGATGTTAGCCGATAAGCTGTTGGCTTTACAACCTGTAAAAAAGACTGACACCCATTCATTCCAAATTTTAGTAGCTATATTTTTTAAAAACAAAAAAAACCTGCATTATATCAATTGGTTCAGGATATATCTCGATGGGGCTTTATTTTGGTACGGTTGTTGCTTTTAAAGAAAGCGGGTGGCTTACCCCCGGATTCTAAATGAAACTAATTGTTCATAACACTCTCGAAAAAAATAAGAATTACAAAAACACATTTCGAGCGGTATAACTTGCTAAAAACCGATGATCAGCTTCATGGAATGGGTAAAATTTCGACGGTTATAACTGATTTGCCGGGATAAAGGATCTTATTGACCACGAAAGTCGTGGTCTGAAAGGAGGCAACTTCTATGACAGAAGGAATTAAAATTCTGCTTGTGGATGACGAAAAACATTTTTTGGAATCATTGACCAAGCGTTTAAAGAGGAGAAAGCAATATGTCAAGACCGCCGAAAGCGGTTCGGAGGCTTTGGCACAGATGGAAAACGAGTCATTTGATGTGATAATACTCGATGTCAAAATGCCGGGCATGAATGGGATTGAAGTCCTGCAGAAGATAAAACGTGGGTTTCCCGATACCGAAGTCATCATGCTTACGGGCCATGCCACAATAGAATCCGGGCTTGAGGGCGTCCGTTTCGGAGCCTTTGATTACCTGATGAAGCCCACTGATATCGAAATTCTGATGGCCAAACTGGAAGCGGCATACGAGCATAAAACCGAAAGGGAACTTAAGATTCACGATGCTGAATTTGAACGCGATCGGGGATTAATCATCGAAGAGATAACCCTGAAAGACGTAATACAGCGCGATATCCCAAATGTTTATGCCGATACCTCACTTGCAGATGCGGTGCGAACTTTTAAGAAAAAACCGGGCGCTCCGGTTGCGGAACAGCTCTATGTAATTAATGATTCAGAGGAACTTGTTGGAAAAGTGAGACGCAAGCATATCCTCAGGGCGGTGATCCCCATATTTCAAAAAGAAAAAATCATTACCGGGGATGATCTTACCTGGAATGAGTTTCTCAAAAAAGGAACAGGCCCTGTGGCCACTATGCCGGTAGGCGAAATTATGAATAAGGAAGTGAAATCTTTGGGCGCTGATGCACAGATTTTAGAGACGGTGAAGTTTATGATCGATAATAATTTGGCCGTACTTCCGGTTGTGGAAGGGAAAAAATTACTGGGAACCGTTCGGATCTATGATCTCCTGTTAGTAATCAACGACATTATGGCCGAAGCGCTATAGCCAAACGCTTGAGGCTACGCCTAAAGGAGGTAACACATGGCTGTCATAACCATTTTTGGATTATATGCTTCAAAAAAAAGGGGGTTCGGCAAGGCCCTTGCCAAGAAGTTGAACTATGACTACGCGGACAGGGAAATAATTCGCGAGCTGTCCCGTCGCGCAAATATATCTGAAGAATATGTGGAATCTTATGAAGATGGTCGATTCACAGGACTGATGGAGATTCTTTCCAAGACCGTCAGTATGAATTTCATCAAAAGGCTTATCGGTGATAGAGCAGGGTATATAGATTCCAAGATTTACTTCAAACTGCTGGAAGAAATTGTCATTTCTCTTGCCAAAAGGGACAATATTGTTATCGTTGGACGAGGAAGCCATTGTATACTTCAGGGATATGAAAACGCATATTTTATAAAGATTAAATGTGAATGGGAAGACAGGGTCAAAACCGCCGGTAAATTACTATCATCGCGAGTTTGCGATGTAGAAGAGTATATCCTTGAACAGGATAAAAAGGAAAAGAAATTCATGGAGTATTTTTACAACGTTGACTGGTTAGACCCTTCACTGTTCAGCCTGGAGATAAACCTGAGCCACGTGAGTAGGGAGGAAGCCATACAACAGGTCATTGATCTGATTTCAGCCAAAAAAAATGTTGCATAACGGCTTTGTCAAATCGCGGTGTATTGTTTATCTTTTTCTAACTTCTCAATAAGTTCTGGTGTGTTAAATAGTGATATTGAGCCGAATCCGTAATTTATTGAGAAGTTACAATGAACGATTCGATTTTTTTAATAATTGCAATAAGGGATATGCTGTTGTAACATACAGGAAAAGATTGTCGGCGGTGCATGTTTTCATTTTATATGTTGATTCATTTTAAGGAACAAAATATGAAAATTGAGATTAAGAAACCCACAGACAAGGATCTTGAAACTAAAGACATTTTATCCTGGCCCATATGGGAAAAAGAAATTTCTCGCTTCGACTGGCACTATGACAGTACCGAGGAATGCTATCTATTGGAAGGCAAAGTTATTGTTGAAACAAAAGATGGCAAGACCGTGGAATTCGGGAAGGGAGATTTTGTTACATTCCCCAAAGGTCTGTCCTGTGTCTGGGATATTAAAGCGCCGGTAAAAAAGCATTACAACTTTAAATAAAATACACCCCGAATATTTCACATACCGAATTTGTCCGAACAAGTCATACTTCTTCCATCCTGACAGTTCATAAAAAAGCCACTTTTCTGACTTTTCCCCAGCCCATCAACAATTAATATCAGAAATCCTCACATCTTTACATACTGTAAAAAATCCTGACATTAATCTATTTTTGCAAACAAGTTTTATAATTCCCTTCTCCAACATAGTTACCTATATTTTCAATTAGTTATAATAAATTTTTTCGGCAACCTTTATTGGCATAGGTATTGCTTTTGAACTTATACAAAAGTTAGCTGCCGAACGCTTAAAACCTAACCCGGACAAACCGGCCTGCGGCTTGGAGAGAACCAAGAAATATTTGCCACCAAGGCACAAAGACACGAAGGATTTTATTTTGTTATTCTTTCTTAGTGTCTTGGTGCCTTAGTGGCAGAATGGAAAAGGTTACAAGGAAAAACGGACTAAATCATTTATCATCAAAAAAGACGACGGGTGGAAAAGAAAATCAAAATATTAGTAGCCGACCGGAATCAGCATGTCCGAGAATTTCTAAAGCGTGAATTGATGGCAGAGGGTTACAGGGTTCGGCTGGCAAAAAACGTCCAGGAAGTTCTTAAGAAGGTATATCATACCGAAACTCTGGATCTTTTAATCCTGGACCCGGACCTGCCCGGTACCGACAAATTGGCCTTATTAAAGAAGCTGCAGAATCGGATTCCGGCCCTGCCGGTGGTCGTTCACACGTATCTTGCAGATTATAACGACTACACCAATGAATTGAGTAAACTCGCTTTTGTGGAAAAGTGCGGCAGCAGTGTTGAAAACCTTAAAAAGATGGTCCATGAAATTTTGCGAAAACACAAAACAAGTTAACAAATTTTTTACTCGGATACTTAGCAGTGATATCGATTACAATTTGATATCATTTAAAGGTTTTTTAAATGAATTGCCTATAGAGGAATTTTGACATGACGACGGGTAGCCACAAAAAGGACCCATATTATACCTCATTGACCAGAAGAATGATTTTAACCATCATCAGTGTATCATTTGCCCCCATGATCCTGGTCAGCGGCTCAATCCTATATCGGTTCCACGTCTCTTATCATGAAAAAGTAGCGGCCCATTTAGAAGAACTGGTGAAAAAACATAAACAGAATATTGACTCTTTTTTAAATGAGAAACTGGGCGAGATTCGTTTTCTGGTAAAAAATTCCGAATTTGAAAATCTGTGTAAAGAATCTTACCTGGAACAACAACTGGCAACCCTGCAGCAGGAACTTGATCCTGTATTTGTAGATCTTGGGATGGTCAATTCCAAAGGGATTCAAATTGCATATGCCGGTCCCTTTAAATTGGGAAAAGCCCAGTACTCGGAATCTGAATGGTTTAAACAGGCCATCCAAAGCCAATATTTTATCAGTGACGTTTTCCTGGGCCTGCGGGGTTTGCCTCACTTTATCGTTACGGTGAGAAAAAGCTTCCACGGAGAATACTGGATATTTAGAGCAACCATCGACTTTATGGCCTTTAACAATCTGGTGGAAAACGTTCGTATCGGCAAGACCGGATTTGCCTTTATCGTGAATAGAGAAGGAAAATGCCAGACCAAGCCATGTCTTGACATTATACCCAGTAAAACCAACTACATGAATTTATTAAAAAACGGAAACAGGGATATCGGCAAAATTTATATCTTTGAGGCGAAGGACGATATTGGAAAGAAAAATATCTACACGTCGGCTTTTCTCAAAAGCGGTAACTGGATGCTCATATGTCAGCAAAATAAATCAGATACCTATTCGGATCTTTACCGCGCTAAAAAGATTGCCGCTTTAATTTTTCTTTTAGGCGGGGTGGGGATTATCACCATGGCGATTTTATTATCCCGAAGAATGGTGATCCATATTGCACAAGCAGATCGTGAAAAGGATATGATGAACCTGCAGGTAATCGAAACCGGAAAACTGGCAACCGTAGGTGAACTGGCTGCCGGTATCGCCCACGAAATCAATAACCCGGTTGCCATTATGGTTGAAGAAGCCGGCTGGATGGAAGATTTGCTGGAAGATGTAGAGGTTACGGAAAATGAAAATTTGGAAGAATTCCAAAGAGCGTTGAGGCAGATCAACACCCAGGGAAAACGGTGCAAGGAAATTACCCATAAGTTGCTCAGTTTTGCCAGAAAAACAGACTCAAGGATTCAGGTTGTCCTGATGAACGATCTGATCAAAGATGCGATCGGGCTTGCTGAACAAAGTGCCAAGTATAGTAAAATTACCATCAATACAAATTTTGAAGAAAACATACCTTTCATTCAGGCCTCTCAGACGGAAATTCAGCAAGTTTTTTTAAATCTTATTAATAATGCGGTTGACGCCATGGACAAAAAAGGCGGCGGCACCATAGACATAACCAGCCGTTTGGAGGGTAACGCCATTGTGATCGATTTTGCGGATAATGGCCCGGGCATCCACCGGAATAATCTTGCCAGAATATTCGATCCCTTTTTTACAACCAAACCCGTGGGCAAAGGGACCGGATTAGGGTTGTCTATCTGTTACGGCATTATCAAAAAAATGGATGGGGAGATCCATGTGCAAAGTGTTGTCGACGAGGGAACCACATTCAGTATCCGCATCCCCATTCCAAAAGATTTATTAGAGGAATCGTCAATGACTTGATTTAAAGCGGATAACTTCTCAATCTTGATGAGGGGAAAAACCGGTAAATTCGCTATTCCCCCGCAGGCGGGAACCTAAAACAAATTTAGAACGAACAACCAGATTAGATAAAGGAGAACATAATATGGCTATTGCAAAAGTACTTTTAGTAGATGATGAAGCTCCATTTGTGGAGACCATGACCAAGCGGTTAACCAAAAGAGCCCTCGATATTATACCGGCGTTTAGCGGAAATGAGGCCCTGAAACGGCTAAAAGAAGACGACAAAATCGAAGTGGTTATACTCGATGTCAAGATGCCGGGCATGGATGGAATTGAAGCCCTCCAGGAAATCAGGAAGAGATATCCTCTGGTCGAGGTGATCATGCTCACCGGCCATGCCACCGTGGAATCCGCTATTGAAGGGATGAAGTGGGGCGCCTTTGATTACCTGATGAAACCCTGTGATATCGATCATCTTATTTCCAAGGTATCGGAGGCCGCTGCCAAAAAGAGACAGCATGAAAATAAAATCATAGAAGCACGCATGAAGGAGATTACCGGCAGGATGGTCTAGAGCCGTGGAGCGAACCGACTTCCACGAATAGGTGATCGTTGGAATCCATTTTGATCGCTCGGCTAGACTTATGTCTTGTCCGGTTCAGGTAAAGCATTATGTCGGAAAATGAGAAAAAAAAGGCCGATAAAATAAAGCTTCTGCTTGTGGATGATGAAAAAGGTTTTGCGAACATCATTGCCAAACGGATGTCTAAACGCGGCATTGATGTCACCGAGGCCTACAGCGGGACTGAAGCGTTACAGGCCATAAGAAAGGCAGATTTTGACGTGGCCGTCCTGGATCTGAAAATGGAAGATATGGATGGAATTGAAATTCTAAAAATTTTCAAGAAAATGGACCCGGATCTTGCCGTGATTATGCTGACCGGTCATGGATCCGAAGCCGCGGCCAAAGACGGCATTAAATTCGGAGCTTTTGATTATCTTACCAAACCCTGTGATCTTGAAGAACTTCTGGAAAAAATCAGGGAGGCATATCAGCAACCCAAACAGATTTGAAAGGAGAAAAAATGTTTTTCAAAAGCAAACAGTTCCAACTCGGTTTAGCATTGGCACTCGGGATTATTGTTTTTTTATTGCCCAGACCTGAAGGAACCAAATTTAAGATCACCGGTGATCAGGGGCGATTAGTGTTGCAGGACGTAGGCCAGCACTTTACCTTAGTTCCCGCTGAAAAGGAAAAGGCCAAAGAATATATCGTGGAAGCCATACATCCCAAAAGCCCTGAATGTACGGCTCAGTTTTTAAAGGATACGGCTGCGAAGCTAAACACAGAAGGGGTTGAGGTCGATTATATCAACGGTCTTTCGCCCAGAGGAAAACGGTTTCTGGCAGTGCTGGTGGTGCTTATTTTTCTCTTTGTGGCCGAACCCATCCCCCTGGAAATTACCGCCATTTGTATCGGCGTGTTTTTGGTGATCATGGGAATCACCGATGTCAAAGGGGCCTGGGCCCCGTATATGCATCCGGTGGTGGTTTTTATCATGTGCTGTTTAATCTTTGCCATCTCCCTGGATAAAGCCGGGATTACAAAACGGCTCGGGCATTTTATCGTCAAAAAAGCAGGAACCAGTGTGACCAAGTTCACTTTTATTATTGCCATCAGTTTAGGCATATCTTCCTCTTTTATGCATGATGCCGCGGCATGTGCCATTGGCATTATAACCATGCTTCCGTTGATGAAGGCTGCCGGCATTGAACCGCACACAAAAACGGCCAAATTTATGATGCTGTCTCTCCCCTTTGGTTGTTCCTGCGGCGGCATGGGATCGCTGATCGGCGGGGGACGCTGTATGGTGGCGGCCGCTTTTCTCAAGGAATTTACGGGACTTGAGATTAGCTTTTTCGAATGGATAAAGTATGCCATGCCGGCGGCTATTATTTGCGTACCTATAGCAGTTTCCATCGTTTATTTTGTGTTTCGTCCCAATCCCAAGTACAAACTGCCTGTATTTGATGAGGAAATCGGTCCCTGGACCGCCCTGGAAAAAAAGACGCTCATTATCATCGGGCTGACATTTGCTTTTTGGTTAACCAAGGGATTCCATGGGATTCACTATTCGGTTACCGGAATGTTAGGTGTTACCTTCCTGGTCCTTTTCGGCATTTTGAAATGGGAACATATTAATGATAATCTGGAATGGGGAACCGCCCTCTTTATTTTTGGCGGCGGTATTTCCCTGGGTCTGGCCATGGGCTACTCGGGAGCGGCCTCTTATTTTGCCTACCTGTTTTTCCCTCTGGTTCAAGGCGGGGGCTGGTTGTTGCTGTTTGCCGGCGTAGCCGTTTTCGGGGCTCTGGTTACCAATGCCATGGCCAACGTGGCAGCAGCAGCTCTGATCTTGCCTATTGTGATTCCAATGGCCAGGTTGGAGGGCGTCGATCCCACGGTTATCGCGCTGTGTCTTGGAATGGCCACTTCATTTGCCATGCTTTTGGTGATCGGTTGTCCACCCAATGCCATTGCATACAGCTATCGATATTTTAAGGCTGCGGATCTCACTAGAGTGGGACTTGTTGCCACACCGATTTTGTTGTTTGTTTTAGTGGTAGTGGCATCCACATGGTGGAAAATATTGGGGCTGGTATAATCCGATGAAGGAGTTCCTAACGTTGATTTTTTTAGAAAACTAACATATAATATGTTAAGATTTTAATTTGCAACCCGAAATTTTTAACAAAAAAACACATATGAAAGATATACGCCTTCTTCTTGTTGATGACGAAGATAATTTTCGACAGACTCTCGCCAAACGCCTGGCAAAAAAGGGGATTCCTCCCGAGCAGGCCGAAAATGGAGAGAAAGCACTTTCCATTCTTGAAAAAAAAGAGATGGATGTTGTGGTGCTGGACGTTAAAATGCCCGGTATGGACGGAATCGAGGTCCTTCGCCATATCAAAAAAAAGCATCCCGGGACGGAAGTTATCTTTCTAACCGGTCATGCCGCAACTCAGGATGGTGTTGATGGAATTAAAAGGGGCGCTTTTGATTATCTCAGCAAACCCATAGAATTCGAACATCTGTTGAGTAAGATCAAACAGGCCTATGATAAGGTCGTACGGGAAGAAGAAAAGCTCCGGGAAGCCGAATTCAGGAAGAAGATGAGACAGCAAATGGCAACCACTGAAAAATTGGCTTCCCTGGGAACTCTGGCCGCCGGTGTGGCCCATGAAATTAATAATCCATTGGCCATTATCAATGAATCGGCGGGCTGGCTGAAGCTGATTATAAACAGAGAAGAAATGGCTCAAATGCCCCGCAAGCAGGACTTTGAAATGGCCCTGAATAAAATAGAAACGGGCGTGGACAGGGCCAAGAGAATTACCCATCAGCTTTTGGGATTTGCCAAAAAGGATGATTCCGTCCTTGTTGAAATTAATCTTGGGGATCTGGCCGATGAGGCCGTACAACTGGTACACAGGGAAGCAACCAACAAGGATATTGAAATTGTTCAGGAAACACAACCTGACATCGGAACGATCTGGAGTGATCCCTACCAGTTACGGCAGGTATTGATTAACCTTTTAAACAATGCCATTCATGCCACCGGATCCGGAGGCAGAATCACCATCATAATTGAAGCGTTGAACGGAGAAATAAACCTCACCGTTCAGGATAACGGGCAGGGCATACCCAAAGAGAACCTGGATAAAATATTCGAGCCGTTTTTCAGTACGAAATCTCCGGGTAAAGGCACGGGTTTGGGGCTGTTTGTTACGCGCGGCATTGTTGAAAAGCTGTGCGGGACTATAAAGGTGGAAAGCCGCCTAGGTCACGGAACTCGCTTTTGCATCAGGCTGCCGAGATATTGTGAAATAAAAGAGGATCTGGACCAGGATGAACGTATCCCGTTTTTGGACAATATAGCAAAACACAAAGGTTCAACCCAATAAGCTTATAAAGGAGAAAAAAAGACATGATCAAGATACCAACCAAGGTGCTTTTAGTGGATGATGAGAAAGATTTTATTGAAATGCTTTCCTTAAGGTTGACGGAGGTAGGGGAAAAAATTACCGTTGCTTTCAGCGGGCAGGAAGCGCTTGACACATTGGAAAAAGCCGACATTGATGTGGTCATTCTGGATATTAAGATGCCCGGTATGGATGGTATCGAAACCTTAAGAGAAATAAAGAAGCAATTCCCTCTGGTCGAAGTCATCATGCTTACCGGACACGGGAGTACCGAAACCGCTGTTGAAGGAATGAAATTAGGCGCTTTTGATTATCTCATGAAGCCGGCGGATTTTGATGATCTTACTTTGAAGTTGGAAGGGGCCAGAAAGAGAAAAGACGAACAGCAAGAACGGATCAGAAAAGCCGAAGCCAAACTTCTGGTAAGAAAAAGCGGTGGTATTTTTTCTTGAGACTTTTGTTTTTGGCCGGAATTCGCCACTGATTCGTAAGTGTTGTGCTTTTTGTGGAAAGAAACGAATACCCATCACGAAAACACGAAATTATGTTTATTATTTTTTTCGTGTTTTCGTAATGAAAAAATTTAGTTTGGGATTTTCAGAGTTAGACGATAACAAAAATATATGCCTTACTAAAATTCCTTTATGAATACCTGCTCGGCAGCCAACTCCATGACTCCATCATCAAAGGTGCGCCGTCAGCATTCCATATTTTTATTTCTTTACACTGTGTAAATAATTCTGACATATATTTTTTTCCGGCAAACTTCCCGACACACCAATTTCCAAAATAATCCTATATTTTTAAAGAGTTATCCAATATTGCTTGTTGCTTATTTTTTGGCACATTCATTGCTGTAAGTTATCTTTACCCTTAGATTGTTTTTTCACAATCAGCGTGAAGAATTTCGAATGAAAGATAAAAGATCATCCCAATTTCCAAAAGGATGTCCAAAAAAAACATTGATGTAACCAAAGCATATAGCGGCACTGAGGCTTTGCAGATGCTGAGAAAAGCGAATTTTGATGTGGTGGTCCTGGATTTGAAAATACAGGAAGCTGTTCAATCAGGGAGGTGATGGAGGTGAATAACTTCAATGTCCTGCTGGTCGATGATGAACTGGAATTTTTAGCGACTCTGGTAAAGCGGCTGACAAAAAGAGGACTCAATATTAGTACGGCAAAAAACGGTGAGGATGCGCTGAAAATAATCGGAGGAAAAGTGATTGATGTGGTGGTTCTGGATGTAAGGATGCCGGGTATTGGCGGCATACAGACACTAAGAGAAATCAAAAAGAAAGATCCTTTGATGGAAGTAATTATGCTGACCGGCCACGCCAGCGTAGAAGTGGCCATAGAAGGGATGGAGCTGGGCGCTTTTGATTATCTTATGAAGCCTGCTGATATTGATGAGCTATTTTACAAGCTCCAGGACGCGTTTAAGAAAAAAACAATTCAGCGAGAGAAAATCAAAAAGCTTGAGGAAATAATAAGATAGTAAAAAAAACAAAAGGATCGGTATCGAAGTGAATTTTTTTAGACAGTGGGGTCAATTTATGATGATGGGCGCAAAAGCCCATGCACGGTGGGAGATCGGTGTATCCAATACTATTTTTAGTGATAAAAAACGGCTTTTAATACTCGGTTTGCTGACCATTCCCATAATATTGGGAGGGATTGCGTTTGCAGATCAGATCGGTGGGGCCCTGCCGAATTTATTGGGCGGCAAGAAAGCTTACAGCCCTGCTTTTTACAGCACCGGTATATTTATCGTCTCGATCCTTATCGGCTTGGGCGCAGGACTGATTACCGGCTGCATCGGTGCAGGCGGGGGTTTCATAATTGCGCCTGCTTTGATGAGCGCGGGTGTTAAAGGTATATTAGCCGTGGGGACAGACCTGTTTCATATTTTTGCAAAGGCCATCATGGGAAGTGTCATTCATCGGAAGCTGGGGAATGTGTCCGTTGGCCTTGCAGCGGTCTTTCTGATCGGCGCTATTTTAGGCGCAACCCTCGGCGGTGTCATCAACCGCGTACTTTATGAGATCAATCCGGTGCTCAGCGACGCATTTATCACAACAGTCTATTCCCTTATGCTGGGTTTTCTTGGTACTTACGCCATGACCGACTTTCTCAGGGCAAAAAAGGCTGAACGCGGGGACTTTCATGGAAAGGATGCCGATGGCGGAAAAATAGAAGGGGTACAAATGGGAAATCTTCCCAAAAAGCTTCAGGCCATCAATATTCCTCCCAAAGTTAAATTTGATTTTGATCTCACACCAACCGGAAGGAGTATTTCATGGATCTTTCTGGTCTTAAGCGGCGTGCTGGTCGGACTTGCGGCCGGTATTATGGGCGTTGGCGGCGGCTTTTTAACCTTCCCGATATTTGTCTATATCTTGGGTGTTTCCTCCATGACCACGGTAGGAACAGACATTTTTCAGATTGTATTTACCGCCGGCTATGCCTCAATCAGCCAATACGCGATTTACGGGTTTATTTTTTATACCCTGGCCATGGGTATGCTGCTGGGATCCCTGGTGGGTATTCAGATCGGTGCAATTGTTACAAAGGTCGTTCCCGGTATCACGATCCGCGGTTTCTACGCCATGGCTGTCCTGGCCGGTTTTCTAAATCGTATCTTTGCATTGCCGGCCAAGCTGGGCGCCATGGATGTTATTACAATATCAAAAGGCACAGGCGCTTTCTTAGAGTCCATTGGTGTCTGGGCCTTTTTCATCGTAATTTCCGGATTCGCGATCTGGGTAATCGGTACGTTCCTTATTAATATCCGGGTGCTTAAAGGTGAGGGGATTAAATCATGATCGAACATAAGAAAGAATTTTATGGCGGTTTTGGATTACTAATCGGGTTTGCAGTCACATTGGGAATAATATTTTCGCCGATTTTCAAGGGCCAAAACGGTTTGCAATATTTAGACAGCCTGTACAACTCCATATCAAAAGGATCGGCCTATTACATTCAAACAGTGAAAAAAGAAACCGATACGTTTTCCGGAAAATCTGTTCAGGTGGTCATAGACATGGCAGACGAGGCCCGGGCACAACAGACAGCCTCTCTGTTTATGAAAGGCGGCGCACGGGTCAATGTATCCGGAACAGGTTTGAAGGTGGAGGGAGATTTGAGCAAGATCCTTTCAAACTGTCTCGCCGATGCAGACAGCATGTATATAAATGACGGTCAGACAATCTCTTCCAAATACGGATACAATGAAAGGCAAGTTCTGTTTAACTGGTGGAAAGCGCTCAAGTCCATGGACAAGGGCCTAAAAAAACAAAAGGAGTTCGAAGCAGCTAAAGTAGTATCTCAAGTTGTAAAAAAGGCGGTGGAATGTTCTTACAACTATTATAAGATCGAACCTCAGAAAATATCAGACCGGGTTGGAATTGTTATCTTTTCTCTGGTGTTTTATGTTGTCTATACCCTCTGGTATGGTTTTTCAGTTATGTATATGTTTGAGGGGTGGGGGCTGAAGCTGGGGCACTAAATACAATTCGTTGGCAATACCATAAAAAAAAACGCGGCTCTGCCGCTTTAAAAAGGCTGAAGGCAGGCTTGGGTTCCATCTTGCTTTTAGCCTTTTTTTCTTATATCTTAACAGGAAAGATCGTAATTTTTCAATAAATTATAGCGGATGCTGAATCTTAAGGTCCCGGCTTTAATTATTCTCGTAACAGGTTAATGTTATGGGCAAACTGATTAATGGTTTTAAAAAGCTTTTTATAAAGAAGCCAAAACTGGATGCTGCTGATGTCGAAGAGCTTCGAATTGCATTTAAGGACAGGTATCACAGTTTCAAGCTCCTATTAAATGCCAACAACAGAACGCTTGAAATTATGGCCGATATTGAGAGAGCCCTTCAGGGCAAACAACCCTTTGGCATGTCCTTTGTCAGGTCAAGTTGTACGGCTGTATCTGTCAATATCTTTAATATGATAAAAAATATAGAAAAGCTCGCCCCGGGCAAGTACGGAAAGCTCAATGACCGGTTCAATAATATCCAGCAATATATAGACCTTTTGCTATCACAGAAGAAATCCATGGAAGATGAAAGACTTATTTTATCCCTGGATACTGTAAATAAGGAAATGACCGATCTTGTGGGAAGTAAGATGGCTAATTTAGGAGAAATAAAAAACAGGCTTCAGATCAAAGTTCCCGGAGGATTTGTTATTACAGCGGCCGCCTATGAAAGATTTATAAGGGAAAACGATTTGCAGGCGGAAATAGACAGGCGCTTTCAGTCCGCCGATGTGGACAATATGGAAAGACTTTACACCCTGAGTTCAGAAATTCAGCAGCTTATTATAGCATCCGTTATTCCGGATGATCTGGCCGTTTCTATTATGCAGGCATGGAAACACTTTACATCAGAAACCGGAGATCGGACAACTCTGGCCCTGCGAAGCAGCGCTCTGGGGGAAGATACACAGGAGAGCTCATTTGCGGGTCAATATAGGAGCGAATTAAACGTAAGTATTGAAAGCATTTTCCAGGCGTATAAGGAAGTTATTGCGAGTAAATACTCTCTTCAGGCCGTCACCTACCGATTGAACAGGGGATTTAAGGATGAAGATATTTCCATGTGTGTGGGATGCATGGCCATGGTGGATGCTGTTGCGGGTGGTGTCATGTATTCACGTAATCCCGTTGATGTGAGGGATGACTCGATTTTTATAAACGCTGCATGGGGATTGCCCAAGTCTGTTGTTGACGGTAGTGATGCCTGTGACCTTGTTGTTGTTTCAAGAAAAGCCCCCATGGAAATTATTCATGAAGATATAAAAACCAAGAAAAGAAAATTTATCTGCTTTCCCGAAGAAGGGGTGTGCCGGATGGAGTTGACCGGAAAAACCGGAAATCTGGCCGCCATTGATAAAAATCAGGCATTAGATTTGGCAAAACTTGCGGTTAAGATTGAAGAATATTATGCAGGGCCCCAGGACATTGAATGGGCTATTGCCCAGGATGGCGCGGTTTATATCTTGCAATGCCGGCCATTGCAGCAAACGGAGATGGAAAAAAGAGATATCCCTGAATCGGCGATGGAAGCAGATCGTGAGGTCGTGATTACCAGAGGGGGAGTTACCGCAAGCCGCGGCGCAGCCTTCGGGGCAGTTTATGTGGTTGAAAAAGGAATAGATATGCTGCGATTTCCCGAGGGTGATATCCTTGTTACACGGCAGGCACTCCCCAGATGGGCCTCCCTCTTAAATCGATCCGCTGCCGTGGTTACTGAGCAGGGCGGTTTTGCAGGACACCTTGCCAACGTGGCAAGGGAGTTCGGAGTCCCGGCACTCTTTGGGGTGTCCGGTGCTGTAGATCGTTTGAGCCATGGAGAAATGGTGACCGTTGATGCCGATTCTCGTGTAATATATCAGGGGAAAATCGAGTCATTGCTGATAAAATCCGAGAAAAAGAAAAACCTTATGCACGGAAGCCCGGTTTATGAAAATCTAAAACAGGTAAGCAGCCTGATTTTACCCTTAAACTTGCTCAACCCGGATTCTCCTGATTTTAATCCGTCCAACTGCAAAACTTTACATGATATTACCCGGTTTATCCATGAAAAATCTGTTCAGGAGATGTTCAAATTTGGCAAGGAACACAATTTTTCCGAAAAATCAAGCAAACAACTTTATTATAATGTGCCGATGCAGTGGTGGGTATTAAATCTGGATGACGGATTTAAAGAAGAAGTGGAGGGAAAGTATGTTACACTCGAAAATATTGTCTCTATTCCCATGCTGGCCTTCTGGGACGGGTTCACGGCTATTCCCTGGGACGGCCCCCCCGCAATTGACGGCAAGGGACTCATATCTGTCATGTTTCAGTCAACTGCTAACAGGGCCTTAACCCCTAGTGTTCGTTCAGCTTATTCCGACCGCAACTATTTTATGATCTCGAAAAATTATTGCAGCTTAAGTTCCAGGCTCGGGTATCACTTTTCCATTATGGAGGCTCTGGTCAGTGAGCGATCCATTGAAAATTACACAAGCTTCCAATTTAAGGGAGGTGCTGCAGACTATCATAGACGGCTTAAACGAGTACATTTTATCGGAGAGATATTGGAAAAACATGGTTTCAGAGTCGAAATCAATGAGGACAATCTGATTGCCCGCGTGGAGGGTCATAAAATGGATTTTATGAAAAATTACCTTGCAATTCTGGGTTACCTGACGCTCCATACCCGTCAACTCGATATGATCATGGCCAATACTGCCGCCCTGAACCATTATCGATCAAAAATCGATAATGACATTCAGACAATTCTCAACTAAAAATAAAACCTTGACTGGTTTGAATCCGCATCCTTTGTTTTCATTTTTTTGCAATGTGTAAATAATCCTGACAAACCCGCCACGCAAATCTTATCTTAAAAATTTTTCTTAATTATATAAATACCATTATATTAGCATATTAGATGTATTTTCCTTTGTTGCTATTTTTGGCATGCCGATTGCTCTATTTAAAAGAGTCTAAAAGCATGCGTTCCGGGAGGAAATGATGATGCCGGATCATTTTTCAACACTAAGGAGAGCCATTCTTACCTGTATGGTCCTGGTTCCATTAATTCCATTCATCCTGGCTCTGGGCACCGGTTATTATTATTTCACGACGTCTCTTGAGGACAGTTCCATTGAAAGCATGAAAAGAATTGTCGAAGATCACCGGCATATGATCGAGTCTTTTCTCAAAGAGCGGAAAAATGATTTAGATTTTATTATTCATTCCTATACCTTCGAAAATCTCAGTCAATCTGAAAACCTTGAAACCGTCTTTAATAATTTACAGAAAAAATCCCCGGCGTTTTTTGATCTGGGAGTTTTCAACCCGTCCGGGGTGCATGTTGCTTATCACGGGCCTTACAGTTTAAAAGGCAAGATTTATAAAGATATGCAATGGTTCAAGGAAGTGATGAAACATGGATATTATATCAGCGATATTTTTTTAGGGTATCGGCAGATACCGCATTTTGTTATTGCGGTTACCCAGGAGGAGATGGGCAAAAAGTGGGTGCTTCGGACAACCATTGATACGGTTTCATTCAATAATATTGTAAAAAGTATCCGCATCGGTAAGACCGGAGAGGCCTACATTCTGAATGCAAACGGCTTACTTCAGACAGAACCGCGTTCCGGCGGAAAACTCATGGACAAAAATCCGCACAACATCAACTATCCGTCATCCGACACCCGCACCGAAATTTTTATAAATAACAATGTTAAAGGTGAAAAATATCTATGCACGACCACCTGGCTGCAGAATAAAAAATGGCTGGTGGTGGTCAGACAGGAAAAAGCAGATGCATTCAAAGCACTTACTTCGGCCGCTTATTTGATTATTCTCATCATGGGGGTTGGCGGGTCGGCGATCACCGTGATTGCGTTTTACCTTACGAATCGTATTGTCGGGCGCATGGAAAAAATGGATGTTGAAAAGGACCGCTTGAACCAGCAGCTCATCGGAGCGAGTCGACTTGCAGAGCTGGGTGAAATGTCGGCGGGTTTTGCTCATGAGATTAACAATCCCCTTCAGATCATCAAAACTGAGCAATCCCTGATCCAAATGACTTTAGAGGACATGAAGAAAGCAGGCCAGCTAAAGGAATCGGAGTCTCTGGCAGAACTTGAGGATTCCATGGATCAGATCAGACTTCAGATTTCCCGGTGTTCCGAGATTACCCGGGCAATTTTAAAATTGGGCCGGCAGGACGAGCCCAAACCTCAAGATATAACCCTTAAAGATTTCATTCCGGAAATCACCGGTATGGTGGCTCAAAAGGCCATTGTCCACGGAATTTCAATCGAGCAGGATATTGCCGAAAACACGGTTCGCATACATGGAGATCCCACCCAATTCCAGCAAGTTTTAGTGAATCTTTATAACAATGCAATAGATGCGATTCTCGAACGTCATGGAACTTCGGGCGGCAAACTGATTATCAAAGCCGGGCCAAAACAAAACAACCGGGTCGAAATTATGGTCATTGACAATGGCCAAGGAATAAGTCCCGAAAATTTGAATAGAATTTTTTCACCGTTTTTTACAACCAAATCGGTTGGGAAAGGAACGGGCTTAGGTCTTTGGATATGTTACGGTATCATCGATAATATGCGCGGCAGTATGGAGGTCAGCAGTGACGTCGGTGTCGGAACCACCGTCACCATACTGCTACCGGCAGCAGTTTAAACTAAATGCAGGACTACTGACCTATTGTAGATTCAGATTCAACATATTTTAATGAAGAATTCACACCTTGAAGGCATATAAAAGATGAACGTCGAACATCGAACATCGAACGTTGAACATCCAATAATGTATTCTACCATTTATAATAAAGACAAAGCGAAGCGCCTTCCACATTCGACGTTCGACGTTGAACGTTCGATGTTCAAATTGTTACATCTAAAATTACGACTAACCCCCCATATTACGTTGAAATTATGTATACAGTCAGGAGTTCTGAAATAAGTCTAAACAATTCGTTAACAGGGAGTCAATTATGAAAAAAATGAGGATGATAATAGTGGATGATGAGGAAAGGTTTTTGTCAACCATGAAAAAATTGCTTACCAAAAAAGGGTATGATGTGGTGACCGCCTCAAGCGGGGCAGAGGCACTGGAAATAATCGGTGCTCAAAATATCCATGTGGTGATCCTTGATGTTAAAATGCCGGGCATGGATGGGAATGAAACGTTAAGGGAAATTAAAAAGCGATTTCCATTGACCGAGGTGATCATGCTCACCGGACACGCGACCATGGAATCCGCGGTGGAAGGCTTAAAATCAGGGGCCATGGATTATTTAATGAAGCCGGCGGATCTGGATGAAATCATCAAGAAAGCAGAGGATGCTTTCGCAAAAAGACAAAACCTGGAAGAAAAAATTCGTGTGGCCCGGATGCGGAAGATAGTGAAATCGCCGAGTGAAATTATTCAGGATTCATAGAACCTTTTTTCGCTTTTCAGCCAAGTATAGGGAACCCATTTTCTTTTTTTTACACTGTGTAAATAATCCTGACATATACATCCGCACATTCCACCGTTAAAATTTCTCTCAGTCAATTAATTATCAGTTATTTTAAATGGTTATCCAAGTTTGTTTATTGCTTTATCTGGCATAAAGATTGCTATTATTAAACACAAACCTTGTATGAAGAGATTATGGAGCAAAATCATTTTTCAACAAATTACAGACAATTTTATCTAATTCAGTTCAAGGAGAATGTGTGAAAATTCAGACAACAAGTGCCGATGGCCGGTCCGCATTCTGGAAGAATAAGCCGGGTTATAAGCCGATTTTGTTTATTGCCGCAGCCGTGGTTTTTATTGTTATGGTTGTTATGCCGTCACCCCAAAGTATGATTGACATGGTGACAAAAGTCAGCCCTCCCGGGTATAAGCTGTCAAAGGGGTGTTCAACTATTGTTGAAACGGTTAACCAAAAGTTACGGCCCAAGGCCTTTAAAGCATCCCGTCAGGACAAGACAATAAAAGGGGAAAAACCACTGATGGATGAGAAAGGGGTGGCCCGGAATGCTAAAATTATGATTGCCATATTATTTTTAGCCGCTTTTTTATGGGGCACTGAAGCCCTGCCTCTGGGCGCCACGGACATTATGGTGGGGGTCTTGATTTATCTTTTTGCTATCCTGCCGATTAACGAAATTTCCAGGGCGTATATGAAAGATGCCGTGTTTTTTATTTTCGGCATCCTGGCGGTAGCGGTTGGCGTTTCCAAAACCGGTCTTGACAAACGGATCGGCCTGATTCTTCTGAGCCGGATTAAGAGCGCTAAATCTTTTGCCTTTATCTTTTTTCCTCTACTGGCTATGTGTGCCGGATTTTTATCCGAACATGCCCTGGTGGCCCTCCTGATTCCCGCACTTATGGGGGTATATAAGGTTACCTGCAAAATGCACGGCGTTAAAAAAGACCGGGCTCTGGCCATTTTTCTTTTTCTTGGGGTCTGTTTTGCGGCCAATCAAGGAGGCCCGGGGTCTCCGGCAGCGGGGGGACGCAACGCCATTATGGTCGGCTATTTCATGGAATATGGGATGCCGATTTCTTTTTTGCAGTGGATGAAATATGGCCTGCCGTTTGTTCCGTTCATGGCGGTGGTCATCGGAGCTTACATGTATATTCTCTTTAAGCCCAAATTCAAGGTGCCGGATGTAAATCCCAGCGAAGTCGTAAAGGCTGAAGTGGCGAATATGCCTAAATTCGGAGGTCAAGAAGCCATAATGGCTATCATCTTGATCCTTTTAATCACTGGATGGATTACGCTGAGTAAAATTGCCGGTCTTGGCGGCCCCACTCTTTACGCGGTAATGGCAATGTTTGTATTCCGTATTGTCTCCTGGGATGACATCCAGGCGGGCGTGGCCTTTGATGTGGTCGGGTTGTATGCCGCCGCCTGTGCCATGGGAGTGGGTCTGAAATTTACCGGAGGCGCCCTCTGGCTGGCATCTACCTTTGTCAATTTCCTTCCGGATTTTATGACCAAAGGTGACGGCCTGATTATAGGGGTCAGTCTGCTGACCGGAACCATGACCAATTTTATGAGTGACGGTGCTACGGTTGCCGCTTTGGGACCAATCGTTCTCCCCATGGCCACACTTGCCAATGTTAATGTTTGGAAAGTGGGGCTGGCCACCGCTTTTTCTTCCTCATTTGCGAATTTTCTGGTGGTCGGCACGCCCAACAATGCAATTGCCTTCGGCATGAGCCGGGATTTTGAAACCGGTGAAAGGTTGCTGGATGTAATGGATTTTGTTAAATACGGACTTCCGGTAACTATTCTGGCCTGGCTCGTCCTCTGGGGTTGGGCAGTCTTCGGATACTGGAAATTTTTATCCTGGTAGACTGAAAAAAAATGAACGCCCAACATCGAACGTCCAACATCGAATGATGAATGGAAAAAGATGAAGAAACAGAAATGATGCATTCGTAAAAAGTCGTCACTCCGGTGAAAACCGGAGTCCAGATGGTCTGTAACTGCTTGAAAAGACTGGATTGCGGCTTGGCCGTCATCCCGGACCCCGATCCGGGACGGAATGACGGAAAACGGTATTTTGGGACTTTTTACGAGGCCATCAGAAATAGCTGTTGAATGTTTGGTATTGGATATTTATTTTTTATTCGATTTTAAAATAATTTGAGGAGCGGAGCGACATCATTATTCGACGTTCGACGTTCAATGTTCGATGTTGGACGTTCATCTTTTAATATGTTGGACGTTCATCCTTTAAACGGAATTTTAATGGCATTTTATCAAAGAAAATTCATATACAAAAATCTTAAAAGAAAGATCACGACGATCATCCTGTGTGTTGCCATTTTCCCTTTGATCTTTCTTGGAGAGACAATATATTAACATATGAAGAAAAGATTGAAGATCAGATAAAATACCGGACAAGATCCTTGTCTGATGCGGTGGAAGTTTTCTTAAGGGAACGAACCGCCATCCTTGCCACCATTGTGGACACCCGTTCTTTTGATGACTTAAAACAACAGGAGAATCTTTCCCGAATGTTTAAAGTGATCAGCCGGCGTACGGACGGCCTGATTGACCTGGGCGTTATCGACAGCGCCGGTCAACACCTGGCATACGCCGGGCCATATGATTTAAAAGGATTAAATTATTTTCAACAGCCCTGGTTTAATGAAGTTCTCAGCAAGGGCAAATATATCAGTGATGTTTACATGGGATACCGGCAATTGCCGCATTTTGTTATTGCTGTGCGCGGATACAGCAATGGCCGGGGCTGGATTTTGAGGGCAACCGTGGATTCGGACATTTTTAACAAACTTGTCAGGACCGCCCAGACAGGAATATCAGGTGATGCTTATATCATCAATAAAAAGGGGATTTATCAGACAGCTCCTCGTTTTTCCGGTAAGATATTAGGCAAATCAAATATTTCCTTAACGCTTTTTGGTCAAGGTACTACGGTTGCCGAAAAAATTAAGGCTAACGGCAAAACAAAACATGTTGCCGGCACCTGGTTGAAAAATAATGAGTGGCTCTTGGTGATCACCCAGGACGTCGGAGATGAGAAAGGCGGGTTATTGACAACCAGAAATACGGAAATCATGATTATTGTCTTTGGCTGTCTGGCAATAATTATGACCACATTTTTTGCAATGCGTATCATCTTTAACCACTTGGAAGAAGTTGACAAGGGGATTAGCGAACTTAATGATCAACTGATTCAGTCTGATAAAATGGCTGCCCTGGGAAAAATGGCCACCGGAATTGCCCATGAGATTAACAATCCCCTTGCGATAATCGGTGAAAAAGCAGGATGGATGCGGGATTTGCTGGACGAAGAGAAATTTCAGGAGAGTGAAAATTTTAAAGAGTATGAACAATCCGTGGATAAAATTGAGGAACATGTGGAAAGGGCTCGCAAAATAACCCATAATATGCTCGGATTTGCCAGAAGGATGGAACATCGTTTAGATGATGTTGATATTAATAATGTGTTAAATCAGACCATAGAACTTTTGCAAAGTCATGCACAGACAAGCAACATCAAAATAAGCAAAGATTTCCAGTCTGAACTGCCGATTATCGCAAGTGATCAATCTCAGCTTCAGCAGGTATTTTTGAACCTGATAAACAATGCTATTGATGCTGTGGAAAAGGATGGATTGATTGAAGTCAAAACGCGGAAAAAGGATTCTCAGATTGTAGTCGCTATAAAAGATAACGGTCCGGGTATGGATGAAGAACATCTGAAAAAGGTCTTTGATCCCTTTTTCACAACAAAAGAGACCGGCAAAGGGACTGGTCTGGGTTTGTCGGTGAGCTATAATATTATTAAAAAATTAGGCGGTACCATAAAAGCGGAAAGCAAACTATCAGAAGGGGCTGTTTTCAGCATAAAGATTCCGATTAAAATTCCGGATAAAAAATGACGGTCTCGTAAAAAGTCCAACTTCTGCGTTGTGCTGCATTTCGCAATCATTCAACGTACGAAAAGTACGCCTCATGATTACTAAATTTGCACGCCTTGAATTTGAACTTTTTACGAAACCGTCTAAATCGGACTTTTTACGAGTTCATCAAAAGTAATAAGGAGATTCAAATGGATATGTTCAGAATACTGGTCGTTGATGATGAAGTTGATTTTTTAGAAACAATTGTAAATCGACTGAAAAAAAGGAAACTGTTTACAACCGGTGTTACCAGCGGAGAACAAGCCCTCGCTCTTATAAAAGAACAATTATTTGATGTAATTATTCTCGACATAAAAATGCCCGGGGGTATGGACGGTATAGAAACCTTGCGGGAGATCAAGAAGATTCAGCCTCTGGTCGAAGTTATTCTTCTTACGGGACACGCTTCGCTGGAAACAAGTATTGAGGGGATGAAGCTGGGAGCTTTTGATTATTGCTTAAAACCCATTAAACTCGAAGAGCTATTGCAAAAAATGGCGGCGGGATTTGAAAGGAAGTCCGGGCATGATAAAAAAATACGTGACGCCAAAATACAGGAACTGATCCGCTATCCCAGCAAGGTGTTTGATCAAGATTAACCATAACAAAAGTTCATCGCGTAACAATGCTCATTAATTTCCTATAAGATTCAGGTACTATGCTTTTACGATCAGATATGCGACATATCCGGTATAGCAGACCAGGAGTATAAAACCATCCCTGCGCGTGATCGTGTAATCCTTTCTCATCATCAGCCACGGCAGAAACCCCACGAATATCATCACCAGGTAATCAACCAGCAGACCGCTGTTAATAAAGCCCCCTGGAATGGGAATCGGCCTGATCAAAGAGGCGGCTCCGAGCACGCTCAGTATGTTGAAAACATTGCTCCCCACAAGGTTGCCGATGCTGATATCCATCTCTTTTCTCAATGCGGCAACAACGGAAGTGGCAAGCTCCGGAAGCGACGTTCCCAGCGCGACAACGGTCAGGCCGATGAACTTTTCACTGACGTTGAATATTTTCATGATGGCAACAGCCGAATCAATAAGAATTTCCGCACCCACGACCACACCGATGATTCCCACCGCGATAAATAAAACCTGCCGGCTTCTGGAAGTCACATATTCGATTTCTTCCACGGCATCTACAAAAGCAACACTATCGCTTTTCAAGTTTCGTTGGGATTCTTTAACGGCAATATAATAATTAAAGCATGTATATAAGATAATTCCACCGAAAAGCGATGCACCTTCTATCCTTCCGATTTTTGAGTCAAAAGAGATTAGCAAAAGATATATGGATACGCCGAGCATAATCGGAATGTCCCGGCGGTACACCGACCGGTTGCTCGCTGTCGGATGTATTACCGCTGCCAAACCCAGAACAAGGCCAATATTACAAATGTTACTTCCCACAACATTTCCTACGGCGATCATGCTTTTATCTTTAATCGAAGATACCACACTGATAAACAGTTCAGGCGCCGAAGTCCCGAATGCAACGACAGTTAAGCCGATGACAAGCGGTGTCAAACCGAGATTGCGAGCCAGGCTCGAAGATCCTTTTACCAGCCAGTTGGCGCCATAGTAGAGCATCAACAGGCCCATAACAAAATAGACCAGATCAAGTATCATACATAAAAACCCCGAATAATTTAACGCCTCAAAAATTTTATAACTTCTTGAAAATACCAGTTTATCAACGGCAACCTATTTGTGCCATCAAGTTTATAGTATCGTATCCCTATCAAACTTACTTAATATATGTAACCCTTTGAATCAAATAAATTGTTCTTTATCTTTTGATTGCTCTCAAATGAAGTGCTTAATTAGTATCCATCCATAAATCTGTATTGAGCACAAATTATGTTTCCAATGCAGAAATTAGCAATTTTTCGCAAGGTCAAGGAAATCAAGGAATTGCGCGGAGGCGTACAAGTGGTACGCCGCACAAGTAATTCCGCAGATTGACGCAGAGATTGCGGAAAAGGGCAATTTCTGGATGGAAACTAATTAAACTTCTCGGAATTTGTAACATCTCAATAAATTACGGAATAGTGGCCGAAGTTATGAAAAATTGGTTGCATATAAGTTTCGAGTTAGGGTAAGACTTTTAAAACGTTAAATTGCGGTTTGGGAGAATCAATATTGCATTATGAGGGAAATATAATCCGGCCGCCCAGCGAAGCCAACAGCATTCTGCTGCAGATAACCGTGGGGTGTTCCCGGAACAAGTGTACATTCTGTGGTGCATACAAGGGGGAACGGTTTCGTATAAAACCGGATTCCATTATCATGGAGGATATCGCATTTGCGGCAAACTTCTGCAAACGACAGCGTCGCGTGTTTCTTTGCGACGGAGATGCGTTAATTGTTCCCCAGAGAAGGTTGCTGAATATCCTTTGTGAAATTGAAAAAAATCTTCCCTGGGTAACACGGGTTGGTGCATATGCCAATGCCAAAAGTTTGAAAATGAAAACGCTTGATGATCTCAAAACATTGAAGGCCCATGGCCTGGGTATCGTCTACCTGGGTCTGGAAACCGGTGATGATGTTACATTAAATAAAATCATGAAGGGCGCAACATCAGAACAAATGATCCAAATGGGAAAAAAAGCAAAGGCGGCGGGTATCAAGCTCTCCATCACCGTGCTATTAGGCATTGCCGGCAAAACACGCTCGAAAATTCATGCCCGAGAAACCGGCCGGGTACTTTCAGCCATAGATCCCGAATATATCGGCGCACTGAGCCTTATGCTTATCCCCGGTACCCCTCTTTATCAGGATTATATGTCCGGAGATTTTACACTTCTTAAACCTGATGAAATGCTGCAGGAACTCAAAAACATGATTGCCGCTACGGAACTTTCCAAGGGGCTTTTCCATGCAAATCACGCGTCAAATTCCATGCAAATCACGCGTCAAATTACCTTCCCATCAAGGCACGCCTGCCAAAAGACAAAGCCATGACGCTGAGTCTTATTGACGAGGCTTTATCAGGTAACATAGCGTTGAAACCGGAATCTTTGAGAGCATTTTAACCCGAAATTTTCGAAAAAAATATAAAAAGGAGAACCCAATCATGAATCAAGGCTTGTCTGAAAATCAGGCAAAAATCGATGAAATTTGTATTAACACGATTCGCACCCTTTCCATGGATGCTGTTCAAAAGGCTAACTCCGGACATCCCGGTGCACCAATGGGTCTTGCTCCCGCAGGCTATGTCCTTTGGACTCGTGTGATGAAACATAATCCCAAAAATCCCGGATGGCTGGACAGGGACCGATTTGTGCTTTCAGCCGGACATGCCTCAATGCTCCTTTACAGCCTGCTTCATCTTACGGGTTATGATGTAACCCTTGATGAGATAAAAAATTTTCGTCAGTGGGGCAGTAAAACGCCGGGACATCCCGAGTTCGGTCATACTCCGGGAGTGGAAACCACAACCGGTCCTCTGGGGCAAGGCTTTGCTAATGCCGTGGGTATGGCCATGGCGGAACGGCACCTTGCGGCCCGATTTAATCGTAACGGATATGAAATTGTCGACCATTTCACCTATGTGATGTGCGGGGACGGAGACATGATGGAAGGGCTATCTTCTGAAGCTGCATCCCTTGCCGGACATCTGGGTCTTGGCAGACTCATTTGCATTTATGATGACAATAAAATCTCAATTGAAGGGGGTACCGAGATAACCTTTACGGAAGATGTTGCCCTGCGGTTTAAGGCCTATAACTGGCATGTTCTGAAAGTTGATGATGGGAATGATAGTGATGCAATTTTCAATGCGCTTGAGAAAGCCAAAGCTGAGACCGAACGTCCGTCACTGATTGTTCTGCGAACTCATATTGCTTTTGGAAGCCCCAACAAACAGGATACGGCCGATGCCCACGGCGCGATGCCCACGGCGCTCCGCTTGGAGAAGAAGAAGTCCGCCTGACAAAAAAAGTCCTGGGTGTTCCTGAAGAACCCTCTTTTTATATACCTGAGCAGGCGATGAATAAATTCAGAAAATGCATCGACGCAGGAAAACAAGCCGAAGCCGGGTGGCAGGAAATCTTTCAGGCTTACAGCAAAAAATATCCTGATCTGACAAAACAATGGGTTGATGCCATGAGCGGTTTTTTAACCGCGGGATGGGATGACGAGATACCCGAATTT
>JAFDEW010000343.1 GCA_019310125.1 Deltaproteobacteria bacterium
TTTTTTAAAAAACCGGCATGGATCGGAAGGGGGGAGTGTTGTCTTTAAAAAAAAAGAAAAAAAGACTTGACTTTTTCCTGGTGCTCTTCACCCTTGACGCCTCGGATCTGAGGCATCCTCGACTTTTGCAACGTTGAGGTAAATTGATCTCGATCCGGAGTTTTGGTGTCTGGAATTCTTCGTTAGTGCCCATCCATTTTATTATTTGTCTTTATTACTAAAAAAGAGTAACATCCTAATTGACGGCTTCGTAAAAAGTCTAATTTCTGTGTTGCGCTTCATTTCGTGTTCACTGCGGCGTACAAAAGTACGCCTCATTCCACGAAATTCGCGACGCCTTGAACTTGAACTTTTTACTTTGCCGTCTCAATTTTGACTTTTTACGAAACCGTCCTGATTGATTGTAAACAAAGTGAGGAAAATATATTAGTTGCCCGAATATGAAAATTAAACATTTTTCAAATCTATCGATACATACCGTCTGCTTGATCAGTTGGTTATTTTTTATTTTTGTGACAGCAGGTATGGCTCTGGCAATTGATGATCCGGTCAAAATAGGAATTCTTGCCAAAAGAGGACCTGAACAATGCCTGGAAAAATGGTCGCCCACTGCTAAATATCTTTCAGCCAATATTCCGGGCACGTCTTTCGTAATTATACCGCTTGATCATGAGAAAGTTTACCCGTCTATTGAAAGGGGAGAAATCGATTTTATTTTGGCCAACTCGTCATTCTATGTGGAATTAGAACACCGGTTCAGAGCAAACAGAATTGCGACTTTGAAAAATCGGTGTTTGGACAGATTTTATACCAGATATTACGGGGTGATTTTCTGGAGATCGGATCGGAGTGACATGCGGCACCTCAATGATCTTAAAGGCAAAACGTTTATGGCTACAGCGGAAGAGTCTTTCGGTGGCTGGAGGATGGCATGGCGGGAACTGAAAGAAAGAGGAATCGATCCGCACAAAGATTTCAAAGATCTTAAATTTGGCGGCACACAAGATGCTGTGGTTTATGCGGTTAGAGACGGCGTGGTTGATGCCGGAACCGTAAGAGCCGATACATTCATAAGAATGGATGCCGAAGGAAAGATCGATCATCAAAATTTTTACGTGCTTCATGAACACAGCCACGATTTGGTATATTGTCCGCCATTCCCTCACTCAACCCGGGGATATCCGGAATGGCCCATTGCAAAACTTAACCACACTCCGGACGAACTTGCGGAAAAAGTTGCAATAGCGCTTCTTGAAATGCCCGCGGATTCGCCGGCCGCCATCACCGCAAAATGCGGCGGATGGACTATACCTATGAATTATCAGTCGGTTCACGAATGTTTGAAATACCTTAAGGTGGGACCATACAAGGATTTATATAAGATAAACCTGAAAGATGTTGTTAAAAATTACTGGTACATTTTCGTAATCTCATCCGCTGTCTTTTTTATAATGGCAGGCTTTATTTTTAAAATTTTGCGTTTAAATCGAACCATAAGGGCAAACCATATAAAATTAGAGGCAGAGATCAAAGAAAGGTATCACGTGGAAAAGGAATTGATCGAAGCAAAAAAGGCTGCGGAATCGGCCACCAGAACCAAAAGTGCATTTCTGGCCAATATGAGTCATGAAATCCGGACGCCGATGAATGGCGTTATTGCAGCCGCCGATCTGGCTCTGAACGAAGAGCTGCCTCCCAATGTGCGTCATTATCTGGGAATCATTCAATCCTCAGCCTATTCTTTGCTGGAAATCATCAATGATATTCTTGATTTTTCCAAAATAGAGGCCGACAAACTCGATTTAGAACTACGCCCCTTTATATTGGATGATGTGCTTGACAGAGTGTCTGATATATTCCTCAACAGGGTGGCTGAAAAGTCTATCGAACTCCTTTTCGATGTTGATCACAACACGCCAAAAAACCTGATCGGCGATCCTATACGGCTTCAGCAAATTATTAGAAATCTTGTGGACAACTCAATTAAGTTCTCAAGTAAGGGAGGCGTTGTTATTGTGGGGATAACACCCATTGAAACACTGCCGGACGCTGTTACCCTGTCTTTTTTTGTGAAAGACACCGGTATCGGAATAGCTCAGGAACATATTCCGGAGCTTTTTAGACGCTTCAGCCAAGTCGATATGTCCACAAGGCGAAAATATGCCGGAACCGGCTTGGGCCTTAGCATTTGCAAACGGCTTGTTGAGATGATGGGCGGCAAGATCTGGGTACAAAGCGAATTAGACAAAGGGAGCACCTTTTTCTTTACGGCACCTTTTCGTCGGGCGGCTAAAGAAATGCCAAGAAAACTTGTGCCGCCTCCGGACATCCAGGGCATAAAGGCATTGGTTGTGGACGACTGTCCTGACAGCAGAACCATAATACAAAAAATGCTGAAATCTTTTGGTCTTCCGGTAGAGTCTGTCTCTTCAGGCAAAGAGGCGCTACGTGTGTTGGAAGAGACGCGTACCAGTGAAGCACCGTTTAAGCTGGTTATTATGGATTGGATGATGCCCGAGATGGATGGAATCGAGGTTTCGAAAAGAATTCGCAAAGATCTGAAGCTGACCATTCCAATTGTCATGATGACCTCTTTTGGTCGAGGAATCGAAAAGCTGATCACCAAACAGGAAAAAATTAATGCCTTTCTTAATAAACCTATCGCTCAGTCAACCCTTTTCAATGTGATTATGGATGTGTTTGGGAAAGAGGTTTATGGAAAGGAGAAAATGAAACATATCACGACCAAAGCATCTGTTTACAAAAAGCGGCTCAAAGGGGTTCGAATCCTTGTCGCAGAGGATAATCTTACCAATCAAGAAATTGCAAAGGCCATACTGGAAGGAGCGGGAATAATTGTAGAGGTTGTCAATAACGGAGAAGAAGCGGTTGAAGCGGTCAAAAAAGAACATTTTGACGCAGTGCTCATGGATGTACAGATGCCCAAAATGGATGGATACGAGGCAACACAGGCGATCCGGAAGGACCCAAAAGTCAAATCCATTCCAATAATCGCTATGACCGCTTATGCAATGAAGGGGGATGAAGAAATGTGTCTGAGTGTTGGAATGGATGCCTATATCTCGAAGCCCATCAGACAGGGCAGATTATTTGCCACCCTGTGCAAAGCAATAAAACCCGAAGAAAAGCAGCCACACGACAGCAAAGAGACGGATTCTCTCCGCCAAGATAAAGAGGCCGATGATCGAGGAGTAACTGCCTATCGTCTTCCCTCAAAACTTCCGGGCATCAACATTCAGAATGCGCTAACTGCA
>JAFDEW010000344.1 GCA_019310125.1 Deltaproteobacteria bacterium
ATTTAGGGAAAGACTTAAACAAGGTGTTTAAGGCGCAATAGGGGTCGGGCCACGGTAACCAACCATAATAACAGCAAAAGAGGCCTAAAACAGCCCCTAAAATCGTCTTAAACCTTACATTTCGCACCTGAAAAATTAAATTTCAGGATTTATAACGGTTATCGCCAATTATTTATATAACTTACTTATATTACTATAAATAAAAAATCTAGACTTTGCCCTTTAATTGTTTTATAATGCCTTCTACAAGCTAAATAGGAGGCGTTATGGAGCAAATTGAAGCACAGTACAAACAAGTCGACGTTTTACCGATGGTCAAGCATTATATGGATTCGCTTGATCTGTATAATTTATTTAAAAAATATGTTCCATCCCCTACCAGTTGTCTGGCTGAGCACGCGGAAAGCCTGTTCATTATTACCGCAAATATTATCTGTGACAACAAGCCGTTATATAAAGTTCAGGAGTGGCTGGCAAAATATGCAGACGGGCTCACAAATCAATCAGTAAATGCAGACAAGTTTAACGATGATCGTTTAGGAAGATCTCTTAGCGCACTTTTCGAGGCAGACCGGCATTCGTTAATGACCGAGGTATCATGCAATGCCATTAAACTGCACAAGCTACTGACAGATGAAATTCATAATGACAGCACATCGGTTACATTCATAGGCAAATACGCCAACCCTGATCCGGATGCGGTTCAACTGAAGCATGGATATAATAAAGATTTCCGTCCTGACTGCAAGCAGATTGTTTTCGGTTTGAACATCACCGCTGACGGCCATGTCCCGCTCAGCTATAAGGCTTATAATGGGAACAGAGATGATGACACAACACATTCGCTGACTGCAAATTATGCAGCAGCAAAAATCTGGCATATATTGATGAAAATAACGGCTACTTCATTACCATCATTCCAAAATTCCATAAAGAATCAAAAAGCTTTATGGACTATATTAAAACCAATGATGTTGAATGGGAGGATGCTTTTGAAATCCGGCATTCTCGCAAAAAGAAAGAAATCAATAAATTTAGAACATATGAAGCCGGCAAAACCTCAAAAGGCTATCGGATTATATGGGTGCATTCCAGTTCTAAGGAGCAGGAAGATAAAAAAAGAAGGCTGAAAAAAATAGATAACGCCCAAAAAGCGTTGGAAGAATTGATACCAAAACTCAATGCGTATCATTTAAAAACGGAAAAACAGATTACCAAAGCAGTTAATAAGATTTGCAAGCAAGTAGAAGGGTTAATAGATGTAAAAATCACTAAAGGGCGCAAGCAGATTTGTAAAAGAATCCCATCAACCAGGCGCCGACCGGGCGATCCAATTTATGAGAACAAATGGTCATTTAACTATGGGCTAGAGTGGAAGATAAATGAACAAGCTGTTATAGGTGAATCAAAAACAGACGGTCTTTTTCCTCTTATCACCAATAATAATTTATTAGATGCTGCCGAAGTGTTGAGAATGTACAAGCGACAATCCTATCTTGAAAAGCGGATGTACACAAAGAAGTCGATATTAGATATAGCCCCGGTCTTTCTTAAAAAGGAAAGGCGGATTGAAGCAGTATTGCTACTTTATTTTTTTGCACTGATGATCGTATCGCTTATTGAAAGAAATATACGGTTGAATATGACAAAGGAGAAGATAGAAAAACTTCCGATTCTGCCCCAGAAAATGAATACAAAAAAGCCGACATGGAATAATATCCGGTATTTTTGTCGAAATATTCATCTATCAGTGATCATCAAAAATAAAGTTCCAATACAGGCAGATGTACAAGGGTTTAGTCAGCTGCATAAAAAAGTCTGCGAGCTTGTCGAAGTACCATGTTCGGTATATAAAAATTTACATGATCGATGGTGGTTATTTGAAGGTACATAATTAATTTTGTTTCAAATATAGCGCGATTTAGAAATAAAATATTCTCAGGGTACGAAATGTAAGGTTTAACTAACATTTCGCTCTTTGAAAATATATTTTAAGATTTGATGGCTTAAATCCGTTAATAATCGGTCAGTTGGGCTCAAACAACCACCATCCATCCTTAAGATTTTGATATGCTGAGGATGGTACTTCTATCAGCTCGCACACTTTTTTGTGTAAGTCATTTAGTCCTTGTACGGTTGCCTGTATTGGTATCTTGTCTTTTAAAACTAATGCCAGGTGGATGTTTCGAAAAAAGTATCTTATATTGTTCCATGTCGGTTTTTTAGTGTTCATCCCCTGGGGAAGAATTGGTAGTTTTTCTATCTTCTTCCCCATATTCATTCGAATGTTTCTTTCAATAAGAGAGACGATCATAAGCGCAATAAAATAAAGAAACATCACAGCTTCAATACGCTTTTCATCTTTTAAAAATACGGGTGCAACATCTAAAATCGATTTTTTCGTGTACATTCTTTTTTCAAGATAAGACTGCCGTTTATACATTCTTAGTACTTCGGCAGCATCTAATTCATGGTGATTTGTAATGAGTGGAAACAGCCCATCAGTTTTTAAAGCATCGCTTACTGCCTGCTTATTGATCTCCCACTCAAGACCATATGTAAACGACCATTTGTATTTATAGATGGGATCTCCGGGTTCACGTTTGGTTGAAGGTATCCTTTGGTCGATCCGCTTCCGGCCCATGGTAATCTTGACATCTAAATAATCGCTGACATCTTTGCAGATTTCTTTAACAGCTGCCTTGATCTGTTTTTCTGTCTTTAAATGATAAGCATTGAGTTTCGGGACCAGTTCTTCCAAGGCTTTTTGAGCGCGATCTATTCTTTTGGATCTTCTTTTTCCGTCGTCTTCAGCTTTTAAGCTGGTATGGACCCATATAACCCGATAACCTTTTTTGTTTTTGCCGGCTTCATATGTCCGGTATTTATTTGTCTTATCCTTTTTTCGAGAGTGCGGAGTAGAAAAAGCGGTATCCCATTTAACATCATGGGTTTTAATATAATCCTTAAATTCCGGTACATCCTTGTGGGTCTTTGGAATGATGGTAATAAAATAGCCATTATTTTTATCAATGTGAGCCAGATTTTCACTGCTGCATAATTTGCAATCTGCGATGTAGATAAAGTCTTCTTTCTTTATCAAGGCGCGCAGTCCGTTCCAGTTTGGGATATGTGTCAGGTCATCACTTTGGTTACCGTTGTATAGCTCATAACTGAGTGGCACATGACCATCGGCAACTATGTTCAAGCCAAAAACGATTTGTTTGCAGTCCGGACGAAAATCTTTATTATGTCCATGTTTAAGTTGAACAGCATCGGGATCCGGATCTTTGTATTCCCCCTTAAACGTTACCGTTGTGCTGTCGTTATGGATTTCATCTGTAATCAATTGGTGCGATTTAATCGCATTGCATGATAGTTCGGTTAAAAGTGAATGCCGGTCTGCCGTAAAAAGCGCGGAAAGAGATCTGCCAAGGCGGTCGTCATTAAATAGTTCGGCATTTACAGGCTCACCTGTTAAACCGTCTGAATATCTTGCCAGCCACTCTTGAATTTTATAAAGTGGTTTGTTGTCACAAATAATGTTTGCCGTGATAATGCACAAACTTTCAGCATGCTCCGCAAGAGAGCTTTTGGAAGACGGCACATACTTTTTCATTAAGTTAAAAAGATCGAGAGAGTTCATATAATGTTTGACCATGGGAAGAACATCAACTTGTTTGAAACGGGCTTCAATTTGATCCACAACACCTCCTAATTTAACGGTTTTAGGTGTTATAGAACATTTTAAATGCAAAGTCTAGATTTATTATTCGATGTAATATCAACTAATTGTGCGTTATCAGTGCCAAATCTGGCATTGCACTGAAATTTTTTTCATGGAGGTGCGAAATGTGAGAAACATACCTTTTGGGATGCAAAATAACAGAATAGGCTTGCTTTTAAATTTATTTTTTACTAAATACTACATCCCTTT
>JAFDEW010000345.1 GCA_019310125.1 Deltaproteobacteria bacterium
GTCTTTCGTGAATTTGGGCTGTATGCGCTGGTATGCTGAGGCATTGACAATTTGCTCGAGTATGTCTCTGGGGTGGCAGCTTCTGAACGGGCGTTTTCCACGAAAATAATTATTAATTAAATAATCTACGGCATTATCATCATATTCTATATCATATTTGGGTGCCATAAACTTCATGATGTGACGAAACTTTTCTTCTGACGGGTCCTTGAGCTTTACTTTATAAGGTATGCGTCTTAAAAAAGCTTCATCCAACAATTCTTTGGGGTCTATATTGGTGCAAAAAATAAGCAGTTCGTCAAAGGGGACTTGAAATTTAATTCCGTTGGATAGGGTCAAAAAATCAATTCGCTTTTCAAGGGGAAGAATCCACCGGTTCAGCAAATCCCGGGGACTGATCCGCTGACGGCCGAAATCATCCACCACAAAGGTGCCGCAATTGGCTTTCATCTGAAGGGGGGCTTCCGAAATTTTGGTTTCGAGATTGTACTTGATTCCCAAGGAATCCAAATCCATTTCTCCACCTACGATCACTGCCGGCCGTTCGATTTTAATCCATCGTCTGTCATAGTTAAGCCCTTTATCATCAGAACTTTTATGCCATTGGGGATCGTAGAATTTCAGCAATTCACCACTGATAAGCAGTGTTTTGGGTATATAAATAGCGTCGTTAAAACATTTGTGAACTCTCTTGGCGATGGATGTTTTTCCGTTTCCCGGTGCACCATACAAGAACACGCCCCTGCCCGAGTTGATTGCCGGTCCCAACGTATAAAAGACATATTTTTCCAGCATTAAGTCATGGAATGCATTTTGTAACTCTTCAAGTCCGGGATTTTCTTTTTGAATGGACTGTCTCTCAACGCTTTTCAAATATTCAGAGAAGGGCACCGGAGCAGAGCCCACGTAGGCAGAAGATTCTACAGCGATATTTGCTTTGGCTCGTCCCTGTTCCGTCAAAATATATGCGAAATCATTGATGCCGGCATCGGATTTGTAGCTCAGAAATAGCTGCTTTTTTAAATCCGACAGGATCGGCTCAATAATTGCGAAATGGAGACAGATTGCATCGGCAATATGTCTGCCGGTCATTACTCCCTGACTAAGAAGGAGTTTAAAGATAAGATTCTCGATAAGCTTCTCGTTGAGTCCGGTTTGATTCAAATCTTCCGGCACAGAGGGATTAAACCTTCTTTCTGATAGATCCTTGATGGAAATAACCGCCTTTTCTTGATACGCTAAGCTCATGATTGATTCCTTCCAAGTTTTACCATATATTTTTTTCAAAAATGCATGGCTGGTATATTGCAACTTTCTGCACAGGGCAGACCCTGCCGGCTATAACAGAACGTCTCGTAAATTCTACAACTTTTCGAAATAACAGGTCTTTTAATGGAAACCTGTTTATTCCATTATTCCAATTGGGGCGAAGCCCCTATAATCTCAAATTTGCCGCTTTCTTATAAAGATAGGGAGAAAACGAGTAATACGGATCAGTGTCTTTGGCTAACAATAAGACGTCTTCGACGAACGTTTCCTTTTGTTTATGCTGACAATGCAGACAGGTCCAATATTCCCAATGAAGTTCGACAGCATAATCCAGACAATTGTCATAATAAGGACAAAAGACATTTTTATCTCCTTTGGTGTGGACTGGATTTTTATTGTGATTCATGGCTTGACTCCCTATGTTTTGGTTAGATATCGGGATCTAACTCCATTAATACATAATGATTACATAGATCTTCCCCAAATATTTTACACTGAAACAGAAATAGAGCAGAAATCATGCCAAATCCTTAAGATATGCTAAAAAACATAAAAATAGTAGGATTCCAGGTAGTTAGCTTAAATATGCGGATTGCAGCCGATAAAGTGTTTGACAATTTTTAGCAGTTCCGGTGCCATTCTTCGGCAGATTTTGCAGCTTTAGGGTGCAATACCGTACAGGCGGCAGGTGTTGTCCCAAATTTTAGCGGACAGATCCTCGGGATTTTGTTCTCTGATCATTGCCAGTTTTAGTAAAACAGACCGCACAAAGGCAGGTTCATTCCGCCGGGTGTGGTTTTTTTCGGGAGCGGGGGTTAGGTAAGGGGCATCGGTTTCAATAAGAATACGATCCACAGGGATAAAGGGTACAAGTTTGCGCAGATCCGCGCCCCGGTTTTCGATGGTCACAATTCCGGTAATTCCGATATAAAGGCCCAAGTCAAGATACTGTTTCAGCTCTGCTTTGTTGCCGCTGAAACAGTGGATCACTCCGCTTTTCACATTTTTAAAATACGTTTTTAGAATCTCGATGAGACGGCCGTTGCTGTCCCGCTCATGAAAAATAACGGGAAGATTCCGTTCATCGGCAACCTCGAGCTGACGGATCAGCCACTTTTCCTGGGTTTCTCTGGGTGAGAACATTCGGTTAAAATCGAGTCCGATTTCTCCCCAGGCGTGAACACGGGGATTTTTTGAAAGGTTTTTAAGCGTTTTCAGGGTCTCTTCATCGCAGCTTTTGGCATCATGCGGGTGAATTCCCACCGAAGCGTACAGTCCGGGGAATGATTCCGCCAGGGAAACGGCCTTGATGGAGCGCGGCCGGGTTGTACCGACGATCATTGCCGCAGCAACACCCGCGGAATTCATGCGTGCGACAACCTCCGGGATATCGTCGTCGTACGCCCGGTCATCCAGGTGGCAGTGACTGTCAAACAGTTTCATTATCGTAGGGGGTATTCCATTATTCAATCTTGACGGTCTCGTAAAAAGTCCAACTTCTGCGTTGTGTTGCATTTCGCAATCATTCAACGTACGAAAAGTACGCCTCATGATTACAAAATTTGCACGCCTTGAATTTGAACTTTTTTACGAAACCGTCTAAATCGGACTTTTTACGAGTTCATAAATCTTCAATTTTCAATGTTTCTTAGTTCCGGCTCGTCCCCACTACATGTCAAATTCGAGGGGAGTGACCGTTTTAATAAGTTCCAGTTCAAGCATTTTATCAATAAGATCCTGAGGAATTGATACATTTGTTTTGAGAAAAATAATGTTCATTTCCCCGCCTTCTTCCTGTCCCACCTGCATCTGATCGATGTTAACATTATTTTGACCCAGAAGCGTTGCGAAACTCCCGATGGCACCCGGCTTGTCATAGTTATAGATCAGTGAGATATGGCCTGTCGGGATGAGTTCGAGCCGGAAATTATTAATTTTTACGATCCTGAGTTCATTTTTCCCGAATATGGTTCCGGATACCGTGTTG
>JAFDEW010000346.1 GCA_019310125.1 Deltaproteobacteria bacterium
ACACGGATGGCAACCCATGCTTCTCCACTATTCAAACAGCGGAGACACGGCAGGAGACCACTCGAGGGTTGTCGGTTATGCGGCTATAGCTTTTTATGGAGGTTCACCCATGCAAAACAGTAGTAATTGCTCTCAAACTTTGAAAAAACATCAGGGGCAAGCACTGGTAAAGCTGGCCCGGCAGACCATTGCGGAACGGCTGGGTAAAAAATCCATCACCGTTGATCCCCAGACCCTAACCGACAGTGCGTTTCAGAACCACAGGGGCACCTTTGTAACCCTGACCATCAACAAACAGCTCCGAGGCTGTATCGGCAATCTGGATGCCACCGAATCCATTCTGGCCGGAATAAAGCGCAACGCCATCAATGCCGCTTTCCATGATCCCCGTTTCTCCCAGTTGAAAGCCCATGAGCTCGATCAGGTGGATATCGAGATAAGTATCCTTACCGAGCCAAAGCGCCTGGAATATGGGGACAGTAAAGATTTACTTTCCAAACTCCGGGTCCATGTGGACGGCGTTATCCTTAGAAAGGGGTCGGCAAGCGCCACTTTTTTGCCCCAGGTCTGGGAACAATTGCCCCGGCCTGAGCAGTTTCTTTCCCATCTTTGCATGAAAGCCGGCCTGCCTGGCGATAACTGGGAAAAAAGCCGTCTTGAAATTTTGACCTATCAGGTTCAATATTTTGAAGAGGAAAAATGAACGTGCCATAACACGGGTGGTCATTGCCACGGGCATTTCCTCTGTGGTGACCCAGTTATTGGTCATTCGTGAATTTTTAGCACAATTCCAGGGCAATGAGTTCGTCATTGCCCTGATTCTTTTCAACTGGCTGATCCTTGGCGGGATCGGCACTCTCCTGGCCCGATGGGTCACAAGGCGGTGGTGGAAGGCCACCGTCAATCGTCTGGGCTGGCTCTCATTTGTTCTGGCAGGCCTTCCTGCTGTTCAAATTCTGATTATTCGCCAGTTTCGTAATGTTTTTTTTATTCACGGAAGCTCGGTGGGATTTTATCCCACCCTGGCCTTTACCTTTTTTACCATTGCGCCCTATTGCCTTGTGCTCGGTTTTGTCCTTCCTTACAGCCTTTTTGTCATAAGAACCGAAAATCCGGACTATCCGGGTACCCGTATATATATCATTGACAATCTCGGCGATGTGTCCGGAGGCGCCCTGTTTTCCTTTGCCCTTGTTTTTCTGGTTACCCCTTTACAGGCCGTATGTTTAGCAAATTTACCGCTGGTGCTGTCAACCTTCCTCCTGTTTCGTGTCTCTTCCCGGCATCATCCCGCGGTTTATTTGGGGACGGGTCTAACGGTTGCCATCCTGGCTGCCGGTATTTTTTTGGAACCCTCATCTCTCAACCCTTTGGAAGGCAAACTGGTTTTTTACAGCGAATCTCGTTACGGCCGGATTCAAGTCCAGCAAGACCGGGACCAGTTTACACTGTTTGTAAGCGGCGACCCGCTGTATGGGAGTCAGAATTTGAGCATGGCCGAAGAGACCATCCATTATCCGTTGGCTCAATTACATCAGGCAAATAATATTCTTCTGATTTCTGCCCAAGGCGGTATGATGGTCGAACTGGAAAAGTATGCGCCGGCCTCAGTGGATTATGTGGAACTCGATCCACAGGTTGCAAATGTTCAATTCAGGTTCGGGCTGATAAAAAAAATTCCCGGTCTGAATGTAATTCATCAGGATGGTCGGGCCTACCTGGCAGGCTCTGATAAAATCTACGACGCTATAATTGTCAATCTGAGTGAACCCGATACATTTCAACTCAACCGATTTTTTACAGACAGATTTTTTGCCTTGGCCAGACGTCATCTTGCCGAACATGGGGTGTTGAGTTTTGCAATGAACGGGTACGATAATTACCTGCCCGAACCTCAGCGCCGCAAGCTTTCCTCACTGTATAATACCGTAACCGACTATTTTGACAATGTGCTGTTACTTCCGGGTCAAAAGATCTTTTTTCTATGCAGTTCCCAACCCCTTAGAACCGATATCCCGGAACTTCTGGTTAAAAAAAATATCCACACCCGCTATATCAGAGGGTATTATTACGGGAACCTGACCCCTGAAAGAATCCAGCGCTTAAATGCCCTTATGGATCCGACGGCGCCTAAAAACAGAGATTATTTCCCTCAGTTGATGCGCTTGATGTTTACACAGTGGTTTGCAAAATTTTCCACTTCACCAACCGGTTTCATCGCGGTTCTGGCGATACTTAGTCTGATCTACCTGATGCGTATCCGTGCCGAAGAGTTTGTTCTTTTTTCCACAGGGTTCACGGTAATGGGAAGCGAAATCCTGGTAATATTTGCATTTCAAATCTTCTTCGGTTATATTTATCTGCAAATCGGTATGATTGTCACCGTTTTTTTGGCCGGCCTTTTGCCCGGTGCCTGGTTCGGCGATAGACTTCGTTACAGAAGCAAACAGACCCTGGCAGTTGCCGACGGTCTGCTGATTGTCCTGATGGGTCTGTTGATTATCGTTATGAAGCAGGGCGGGTATCATCTGCCGGTGGCTTTTTTTCTTGTTTTCGGTTTTGCGATTTCGCTGATCTGCGGTTTTCAGTTTCCGGTAGCTCTTTATTTACGGGGCGGAGACGCTCCGGCAGTGACCCGAGCCTTTTCTGCCGATCTTATCGGAGCCGCATGTGGAACCCTGGTCACAAACGTAGTATTGATCCCCTATTGCGGGATCATCTGGACTGGGGCCGGTTTGATCGGGCTTAAGCTTTGCAGTTTAATTGTTATGGTTGTGCTTCATGAAAAAAATTAGCCGACGTCATTTTCTTTATTGTGGTGCGGGATTGCTTTGCAGCGCGGTTCAGGCCCATGCGTTCCTGCCCTTTTCCGTAGAAGCGAATGCGGCAGCAGGGCCGGCAGATATCCGAGGCCGTGTTTTTAAAAAAGATGCCCCTGAAAAATTGTGGAAATGGTCTCACGAGGGATATTTTTATACAAAACTGGACAACAAACGGGTAATGTGCGGTATCTGCCCCAACAGGTGTCTGCTATCACCCGGCGACCGCAGTGTCTGCCGTTCCAGGGTCAATATGGACGGCACTCTTTACAGCCTGACATACGGCAATCCCTGCAGTATGAATGTGGATCCCATTGAAAAAAAACCGCTGTTTCATTTCAAACCGAGGTCAAAAGCCTTTTCCATCGCCACCACCGGCTGCAATTTTCGCTGTTTGAATTGCCAGAACTGGGAAATTTCCCAGGCCCTGGGGATGTGGTAAAAACCGCACAGAGTGCCGGCTGCGAGTCCATCGCCTACACCTATTCCGAAGCCACTACTTTTTTTGAGTATATGATAGATACCGCCCGCCTGGCCAGAGATAACCGGATATCTAATTTATGGATTTCAAACGGTTACATTAATCCAGAACCTCTCCTGGAACTGTGCGGCGTGCTGGACGCCGCCAATGTAAATCTCAAATCCTTTAGCGATGCCATTTACCGGAAATTAAACGGCGGCCGTTTGCAACCGGTGTTAAATACATTCAAAACACTGCACCAACAGGGAGTCCACTTTGAAATGACGACTCTGGTTGTTCCGGGGTATGTGGATGATGCCGAAATGGTAAAACAGATGTGCCGGTGGATTCTTACAAACCTCGGGCCTGATTATCCCTTGCACTTT
>JAFDEW010000347.1 GCA_019310125.1 Deltaproteobacteria bacterium
TCATTTTAACAATATGCACAAAGAAATTCGGGAAATAATGCTCATACTTATAGCAGTATGCATATAAACAAGTCAATACGCCAAAGGTATGATTTTTTATAGAAATTTTCTAATACTTTAGTATTAGATTTTATATTTTATGGTATTAGTTTTCTAATACCCCAATCGAGCAAAAACGCACAATTGAGAATTTGGTCCATTGACGATACAATTATGGTAAAACGAATAGAGAAGCATCCCGGCAAACTGGTTCTCAGAAGCGACAGTAAAGATTATGAGCCGGTTTATCTGAGCCGGAATGAAATGGACGGCTTTCGTATTATCGGAAAAATTGTGTGGATATCGAGAGATGTGATATGACCTGCTATATGCTTAGTGGTTCAATTTATTGTAACCGTTCACGGGTTCAGGCCTCCGGCTCGTAAAGGCGCGATCCTACGCCTCGGAGAGGTTTAACGTTCAGGGTTAAGGACAAAGAAGGCATTGAAGATCCGAAGTCCTTGTTACAAATGTTCATTTTCCCAAGTAATTGCCAATTTGGCTTCAAATTTTGGATTAGGCCTGACGAAACGCTTTTCTCTTAAATACGCATCCCAATGCAGTCCGGGGACGAGAATGGAACCTTGAACCCCTGAACCTTTGAACCCGTGAACGCCTATGTATCTTCAGCCCATTGTCCTCCTCAACACCTCGGCTTCATTTTTCAGAATGCGGAAACCGCAAATCCCCCAACCTTTGAACCGTGAACTTTGAACCGTGAACGGTTACAACTTAATATCATTGCCTCATTTTTTCAAGTCTTGCTACCGACTCTATGTGATGGGTGTGGGGAAACATGTCAACCGGCTGTACTTCCAACACACGATAGCTTTCCGTCATCATACTCATATCCCTTGCCATTGTCGCGGGGTTGCAGGACACATAAACAATCCTTTCAGGGGCCATTTCAAGAACGCCTTTGACAACATGCTTGTGCATCCCGGCCCTGGGAGGATCGATAATCATAACTTCAGGTCTGTCCGTGATCCGCGAAAGTCCGTCCTTAATATCACCGACAATAAATTGACAATTGGAAACGCCGTTAATTTCACAGTTTTTTACTGCATCGGCCACAGCACTCTCAACAATTTCCATGCCGATCACCTTTTTTGCGCCATGGGCAAGACAGATGGCGATAGCCCCGGTCCCGCTGTAAAGATCCACAACCGTCTCCCGTCCTGAGAGTTTCGCATATTCCTTGATGGTATGGTATAGTTTTCGGGCGGCCAGGGTATTGGTTTGAAAAAAAGAGTTTGCCGATATTTCAAACTCCAACTCCCCGATTTTATCCGTTATGCAGGAGCGACCGGAAAGCACAATTTCATATTCTCCTACGGCAGTACCGGCTTTGCGGGAAGTAATATTGTTTACCACTGAAATGATTTGAGGATATTTGTCCATAAGCCGAGATGCAAGAGGCTGCACGATTTCCCGTTCTTCTTTTGCAGTAATGATGTTCACCATCCACTGGTCATGAGCAACAGAATGTCTGAGCATCAAAAAACGCCAGAAACCCGTATGCGTGCGAAGGCCGTAAACAGGGGCATCTGAAGCCTTGATAAATTTCCTGACATCGTGGAGAATATGGTTCCCCAGTTCCGGCTGAAGCAGGCATGAACGGGTATCAAGAACTTTGTAAAAAGTCCCCGGCACATGAAGCCCCAAGGCAAAACCCGTATCAATACCCTCTTTCCCCATTTCATCCGGCAAAAGCCATCTTCGGTCCGAGCAGGAAAACTCCATTTTATTCCGGTATCCAAAAATTTTGGGCGATGATAGTGTCGGATGTACGGGTACGTCCCGGATAAGTCCGATTCTCTCAATGGATTCCTGAACATGCTGCTGTTTGTATTCAAGCTGCTTCTCGTAAGTTAAAAACTGCCATTTGCAACCCCCGCAAAAACCGCTGTGCATACAATCCGCAGGGATTCTGTATGGTGACGGCGTAACCAGTGTATGCACACGGGCCTCCGCATACTGCTTTTTTTTCTTTACGATGCGGGCAACAACCGAATCCAAAGGCACCGCCCCGTCAACAAAAACAGCAAGTCCGTCCACCCGGGCAAGACCTCTGCCTCCAAAGGCTATCCCGGAAATTTCAAGTTCGACAAGTTGTCCTTTTTTAATTTTCATTTTCGTCAATAACCACCCCTAAAAGAATCTTCAATAAATAATTTTTCACCACAGAGACACAGAGAACGCAGAGAAAAACATATCTTTTACCCAATCGGGAGATACCGATTGGGCAAAAACGCTATCCACCTCCGGCGGAAAATCTTAACCGGATATTGGCGCTTAAAGTCTATATCGTTTTATAAATTTGTTTAAAAAGCATGGATTTTTCCTGATCGCCGTCTCCCGATCAGGAAAAAAATCTCTCCTCTGTGTCCTCTGTGCCTCAAGCGAAGCGGGTGGTGAATACATACTCACATCCCTGCATAGCAAAGCTGGGACCATACCGCTAAAGCGGGAAGGTTTAATGGATTAATTAAATATATTATGATTGTTTTCGGTTTTGTTTACCCTCAATTAGGATTGAAAAATATCACGATTCATGGAATAAACCAACCATGAATCAAAAAAACATCACGTTCTCATCAAACGGATTTACTCTCAAAGGAACGCTGCACCTTCCGGCTGCACCAAACCCTCCGGTTGTTATCGGTTCGCATGGACTTTTCAGCAGCGGCAGTTCTCCAAAACAGATAGCCCTTGCCAGACAATGCAATGAGTTTGGCATCGCATTTTTCAGATTCGACCACAGAGGATGCGGGCAGAGCCAAGGAATTTTCCAGGATGTCACCACCCTTGAGGCGCGATGCAATGACATGATCTGCGCAATAAAGACAATTCAAAACAGAAAAGATACCGGCAACCGGATAGGACTTTTCGGAAGCAGCATGGGGGGTGCGGTCTGCTTATCCGTATTTGCTGCATCTCATGCATGTTCAATCGTCACCAGTGCCGCGCCTGTTCGCAGCAGTTCCATCATCAAAAAACTGGAAAAATCAGACCATTCAAACACACTAACACCTAAGTTTTATCAAAGATATCTTGATTCCGACATTTCAAACAACCTTCCGTCAACTCACCACATTCTAATATTTCATGGAGATTCCGATGAGCTTGTCCCCCCGTCAAATGCCAAAGAAATATATGAAAAAGCCGGTGATCCCAAAAAATTGATTATACAAAAACATGG
>JAFDEW010000066.1 GCA_019310125.1 Deltaproteobacteria bacterium
AAGAATTCTTTCACAAATCTCTCGTTGTCCACGCTTCTGGTTTTTTTTCCGCTTAAGCCTTCTGAATGGCAGGTGTCGGCAAAGACGAGTTTTCTTGCCGGGAGATCTAAGATACCTTTCAACTGATGCCATGGTATGGCCCGTGATTTTTTAATCCGGCCGTAGGGATAAAAGGTTGCATCTTTTGGCAAAAAATAGAAACTTCCCCGGTCGTCGTTGATGCCGTGACCGGCGAGAAGGCCGCGGCGTTCACTGATTTTAAGTGTCCTTGGAAGGTACCTGAATCGTACGAATTTCGCGCCCCGTGGTCAGATCCCAGAGTTTCAGGGTGTTATCCGAGCTCCCGGATACAATATAACGGCCGTCCGGAGAGAAAGCCGCAGCGTTAACCGAATCTGAATGTCCTTGGAAGGTGCGAATGATGCGTGCGGTCGCCACATCCCAGAGTTTTAATGCATGATCCGATCCTCCGGAAAGTGCAAAGCGGCCGTCAGAAGAAAGGGTCACGGATTTAACCGTCATATGGCCCAATTGGACGACCACTTGGGGTTTTGAGGGGTCTTCTATCACCCGCAGCTTTAAAAGGGTCTCCGGGTTGATCTCTCCGGTGGCTGCCAGTCCATGAGCCTGCTGATAGGCTGAGAGTGCTTTTCGTGTTCGCTCTCCCCATATGCCGTCCGGTGACCCCGGGTCATAGCCCAGTGCTTGTAAACGCTGCTGAACCTGAAACACTTGCAGATCCGATTCCCCGGCCATGCCCGGCATAGAAAATGACAAAAACAACAGGATAACCGGAAACACGATCAAATGCGTATATCTTCTCATTGCGTTTTCTTCTTGCTCAAGATCTTTTATATAAATAAATGACAAGAATTCACTTTACCCATTGGCATAATAGAAAAAGGCGCCTTGTATGTCAAATAATAAGGGATATTGATTAGAGGCGGTCTGCTTGTGGTGCAGGGTCAACAAGCATAGAATATTTTCTTTATTGACGTTTAAATAGAAGAAAGATAAATTGTTTTACCAATGCAGTTTTGGAGTGTGGGAGATAATTCTCCGATATTGTTCGGAAATTCTAACCGCCTCTTTTTATGTAAACAAGGTGAATGAAATGATAAACAGAGAGGTTTCTGTTTTTCAAAAAGTCCGGCAAGAATATGGTATTTCTCTGACTTGGACAGTGCTGACATTTGGCTTAATGCTAATTTTAATTCCTCTAAATACACTTGCCGCTTCCGCTACAATTACTGAATCAGATCTTTTGAAAACATATGCACCTGTTTTATACTTCCATCCTGAGGAAAAGGTTTTTCCCTGGGGGATCAACAGCATGCTGGACAATGCTGATTTGAAAAAGCTAAGAAATAAACGAAAAGTTTATATGCCCATTAGCCCCAAGGATCTCTTATCAAACAACGGTGATAACCTCTATTTGGATCTGCAAAATATAGTTCCCTACCATGATGCTGTAAACACTTCAGATATTTTAGATAAAACGTTTAAAAAGTTTCCCTTTAGAGTATACGGAAGGCTAATAAATCCCGAGAATGATTCTGCTCACATTGTTCTCCAATATTGGCTTTTCTATCCTTTTAACCATTGGCATAATGACCACGAAGGGGACTGGGAATTGGTCCAAATCCGCTACTCCAAAGATAGACATCAACCCGACCAGTTAACCACTTCACACCATCACGGTGGATCCGTAATCCCATGGGATAACGTGAGCAAGATAAACGGAACCCATCCTAAAATTTTTGTTGCCAAAGGAAGTCATGGAAATTGGCCTACCAGCGGCAATCATGCCGTCGGGAAAATCTGGAGCAAAGTGGGTATTTTTCGAGATAAAACTTCGGAAAACGGAATGGTTTTGTATCCTGAAGACATCATCGGCAACGCAAATGGAAAAAAACAGAAATATACACTTGAGGAGGTCAGTGATGTGCCTCGTTCAAATTGGATATATTGGAATGGAAGATGGGGAGATGTAAAGGTGCTGTTTTGGGGCTCTAAAGGCCCGGAAAGTCCTGGACTTCAGGAAAAATGGAAGAATCCCATAGCGTGGGGAAATAAACCTCAAAAGTCGTCGTTTTGGGTATACTTCGGTAGTCCGGGGGACCTCCATATATATGATCCTCACAGCAACCATGTGGGTGTAACTAAAAAAGGTCAAAAAGATACAAAAGATGAAATAGAAGGAAATATACCCGGAACTTATTTTTATGTGCCTTCTTCTGATGAAGTTCCGGAAGCATGCGCATGGATTAATACTTCAGAAGACCTTCGATTTGAAATAAAGGCCACGCGTTCAGGTGACTTCAATCTTTCTTTCGACTTTGATCCCGGGATTGCAGGACAAGATGATGGGGAAATAGCTATTCATGTTATATATAAGGACGTTAAGATCATTAAAGGCGGCACTGCTAAGGTGGAAGTCCCCTCGGAAAAATTAAGCAAACGGCTAAACGCCATTATGACGCAGGAATCGGAAAAGATAACGGGCGTTGGAATATTAGATTCAGATTCAAAGGAGTTAGAATCAACGGAGTTAGAACTTGAAGACATGATAAAAAAAACCAGAGAATATATCAAGCAAAAGCCAAAGAAAAAAGTGTCCGATATAATGGAAAAAGAACTGTCGGAGCTGGAAGCTTTGATCAACGCCGGCGCCATGGAAAGATCGGTAAATAAAAAGGATGTTGATGAAGCAGATATTAAATTAGCGGAGCTGGAGCTCGAAAATATGGCGGAGATAGTCAGGTTATCAAGAAAGTTGGTAAGAGAAAAAGGCTTGGATAGAGTGGATGAAGAATTAGCAGAGATAGAGGATACACTCAACGGGGTCAATCTGCTGGAAAGGTTGTTGAAGCCTATTCTTATCATGAAAATAGATTTGGACGGAGACGGGACTATAGACGAATTCAGACAGCCTGACAGGATCTCTTGGGTTGAGGGATAACAAGTAGAACTTAGAGGCTTTGTCCCATAAGCGCTAAGTTATTTTTGTGCCGGATGGACTGCGGAAAGTTTACTAAAAAAGATGAACATCGAACGTCCAACTTTGAACATCGAATAATGATGTCGCTCCGCTCCATAATTTAATTTCATTTGTTCAAGATTGCTTTTTTTATTCATCATTCGATGTTGGACGTTCGATGTTCGATGTTGAACGTTCATCTTTTAATATTTTCGATTTGAAAGGGGCATATTGTGTTTGATACTGTTTTTTGGCAAATTCTCATCGCTATCGTTTTACTCAGCGGATACGTTATTATATCCAAGCGGTTGCAGCGAATACCTGCCATCCCTATCGGGCTTATAATCCTTTATCTGATTACACACATGATCGCATCCATTACCCGTGATCTAAGTTGGGCGGCCGAGTGGGCGCCATGGATTCAAGTTGCGTCTGTTGTTATTCTATCCTGGGCGGTCGCCCGATTGACTTTTTTTCTTTTAATAGAGTTACCACTTCGCTTGAGAAAGAAAAAAGAGCTCCCCAGTATCACACGCGATCTTGTACTGATTATCTGTTATGCAATCCTATTTATTATTGTGCTTCGCTTAAAGAGTAATATTAATCTTACCGGCATACTTACAACCTCGGCGGTTTTAACCGTTGTCGTGGGTTTTGCTGCTCAGACAACATTGAGCAGCCTTATTTCCGGTCTTATACTGCAAATCGAACGTCCTTTCGGGCTGGGCGACTGGATAAAGCTTGGGGAAAACCGAGGCCGGGTGATTGGCATTACCTGGAAATCTACACGGTTGCTTACCCGTGAAGATGTTTTGGTTTATATTCCCAACGCGGAAATAACCAATAAAAGCTTTTTGAACTATTCAAAACCCAATCGAAGGCTTATCTGTCGAACTAAGATCGGAATAGAATATGGAACACCCCCCAACACGCTTCGGAAAGTTGTTTTAGAAGTCATAAACCAGCATCCCCAGGTTTTAAAACTACCTCCACCAGAAATTTATCTCGCTACATTCGGTGATTTTGCCATAACGTATGAAATTCGGTTTTATCATAACAACTATGCTAATGAACGTAGAATCAAGTCGGATATAAATACTCAACTCTGGTATGCGCTCCGTCGCAATCATATCAATATTCCCTTTCCAATTCGCGATGTTCATCATAAACATGTAGAGAGGCGCTTTCGGGAAAAAGAACTGGCCGCTCAGAAAAGTTCTGCTGATATCGAGGGATTGCTTGAGCGTGTTTCGGTTTTTTCAGCCCTGTCAGAAGAACTCCGGACTCAGATTGCAGAACGTTCGGAAATTATTGAATATGGCGCCGGAGAATTTATTGTGCGTCAGGGGGATCAAGGAAATTCCCTTTATATCATCCGCACGGGGTTATGCGGAATTTACATTAAAGGAAATGGGACCCAAGAAAAAAGAATTGCAACCATTGACAGTGGTGGATTTTTTGGCGAGATGAGCCTGTTGACCGGCGAACCGCATACTGCAACCGTGCGGGCAATGGAAGATACCTCGATTATTATCATCGATAAGGAAAATTTCTCTAAGATTTTAACCGACAATCCCTCTATTTCTGTCCAGCTGGGCGAGATTCTAGCGGAACGTCAAAAGGAATTGGCCGAGGAAGCCGGCCGGATAATCGCAGCCACCCCTTCCTCCAGCCGTATGATTGCCAAAATCAAATCGTTTTTTCGAATCGACTGAGCAGTAGATGTTACGTTCTGATTTAAGAGCAATTAAATTGTATATTATTAAACCGGCAAAAGAAACACTGGGTTAACCATATTCTATTAACCAATAACAGATAACAGGTAACTCTCATTTGATTCACCTCAAGATAACCGGAAAATCCTGACCTTTGGAATGAATGACCGGATACTGGGCTTCTCCCTTATATTTTGCGGTTACCTCCGGCACCTGGTCATCCAGATAGGCCTTAAGTTCGTTAACGGTAATCTTTCCATCCTTTGGAGATCCGTCCGCATATCCATCCAGAGCCTTAAGCAGAACATAGCTAAAAACACCGTGTCCCAGCTCCTTGAACTCTGAAGCGTACTGCTGCGAGGTGGTTGACGCCAGCAAATGGATACCGGCACTCCGAGCCAACTGCGCCAGTGCCTTCTCTTCGGCGGCGCCGCGCAGAGCAAAAGCATCGCTTAAAGACCCTGACTGACAAGCATCCATAATAATCAACTGCTTCTGCGCAGCCAGGTCTTTCGAGTATTTTGCCATGTGTTTCCCTGAAATGCCATGCTTGTGAATCTTTTCCTCATCGAACAAACTCGTCACCTCTGTGGGAACAAGATAAAACTGCTCATCGCCCTTCTCGTCAGGAAGAACCACGCCGTGCCCTGCATAGAAGAAGGTAAACACGTCCTCGGGTTTGGCTTTCGAAATAATCGTCTCGAAGGTGGATCTTATCCTCTCCGAGGTCGCCTCTTGATTATAAATTTTATAAAGAAACACATCCTTAAAAAGTTGGGTGCTTTTGTTGTAGATCCGATTTGCAACGCTTATGGCATCCGCCTTGGCATAATTCAGATTGTACTTGCTATTCTTATACTTATCGATACCGATAACGAAAATGTAAGAATCTGATTCCTTGGATTGGCCTTCGTAGAAAACGTGTAATGAGTATGCTTTTGACTCGACCCGCCTTTTGCTGAACGCAGAGGCTACCAAATGGTTGTCCCCCTTCACAAGGACCACATTGTATGTTTTCGTAATAGAATTTTTCTGACTGAGAACCTGTATACCTCTTGTGGTATCTGAAATACGCTTCTCGTTAAGGAGAAGTTTGGTCTCATCAATACCTCCACCATTGTCCGTAACCTTCATTACAATCTGTATTTCCCTTGTCGAAAACCCTTGGCCTGTAGAGGGAGAAACAATCTTGACTGTGGGTGGAGGGGATTCTTTTATTCGATTTCTGACATCGATCTTAGATAATTTAAATTCCTTGCCACTCAAAACTTCAGCTAAGAGGCCGGGCCGATAAAAATCTTCGAAGAACTGTTCAGTTTCAATAATATCAAGCCCATATACAAAATAGACATAGCGATTCGCCCCCTCGGAGAACTCAAAAAAACCTTCTCGAGTCTTTACTGCCCAGTCTGCTTTACCAACCGAAAACAAGGTGACGGACTCATTTCCAGAACCCACATTCCACAACTTCGCAGTGCCATCCCAGCTTCCCGTGGCGATAAACTTTCCGCAAGGACTGAAATCAACAGCACTCACCCTGTCGGAGTGCCCACGAAAGGTCCGAACCTCCTTGCCTGTGGACAGATCCCATAGTCTTGCAGTAGCATCTCCACTTCCGGTCAGAACGTATCTCCCGTTAGCGCTGAAACGGATAGAACTTACTCCGAAGGAATGGGCGTGGCCGGTAAAGGTTCGGATTGCACTCCAGGTTTTCACATCCAGTAGAGTGGCACCGGAACGACCCCCGGTAATAACATACAACCCCCTCGGGCCGAAATCTACTGAGTACACGTCGCCAACAAAGACAAAATAATCCGCCAGTTCCCGCCCGGTTTTTATGTCCCATAATTTAGAATGCCAATCCGAACTCCCTGTTGCAATATACCTCCCGTCCGGACTGAACTTAGCCGAACTTACGACTCCAGAATGGCCGGTCAAACTGCGAAGGGATCTTCCCGTTGCCACCTCCCATACTCTGGCAGTTTTGTCTTCACTTGCCGTCACCAGGTAACTTCCATGGGAACTGAATGCAACTGACCGGATGGCTCCTGAATGACCAATAAAGTTCAGAATTCTCTTCCCGGAAGCGATGTCGTATAGTATAGCCCTCTGGCCGTCAGCTACAGCAATGAATCGACCGTTTGAGCTGAAATCGACTGAAACCGAGGAACGGGTGTCGATGGTTCGAATCATCTTCCCTTTTTTTACGTTCCAAATTTGCAAGACCTTCTTTGTACTTACTGCAAGATGGTTCCCATCGGGACTGAACCGGACAAAAAAGACCTTATTATCTCCCCTTCCTGACGCCCAAATGACGCGTCCTGTTGAGACATCATAGAATCTGACCGTCCCATATTCATTTCCCGTAACCGCGTACTTTCCATCCGGGCTGAGACCGACGGACCTCACAGCATGGGTTGACTCTTTGAAGGAAACGATGTTCCTGCCTGTGGCAACCTCCCAGACCTTGACGGTCTTGTCTTCACCCCCGGTAGTCAAATATCTGCCGTCAAGACTGAACGCGACTGACCGGATCATATCGGAATGGCCCTGAAAGGTCCTAATTTCACGACCGGTCCGGACATCCCACATGACAGCCGCTCCATAACCGCCGTTCACAACGTATTTTCCATCAGGACTGAAAATTGCGGCGTAGATATATCCGGAGTCAGACTCAGGTTTCGAGCCGGGCCTCGGATTAAAAGATGGCGTGAAGGTCCGAACCTCTTTCCCGGTCCTTACATCCAAAAGCCGTGCGGTTCTGTGGGCGCCCGCAGTAAGGACGTATCTGCTGTCAGGACTGAATCTAACCGAATAGGTCATGGAGCCGCTGAAAGATCTGAGTATGCTTCCCGTTCTCACGTCCCACAACTTCACGCCATCGAACGTCCCGGTGACCACATACTTGCCATCAGGGCTGAGGCTCACACCGTTCACGGAGTCCATGTAACTGTCAAAACTCATAGCGCCTTTATAAGCATCCGAACTACCAAAGGCCCTTATCTCCCTACCTGTCACCGCATCCCATAATTTTGCAGAACCATCGCTGCTCCCTGTAACAATAAACTTTCCGTCAGAACTGACATCCACCGAATTGACCCCGGAAGAATGTCCTTTGAAGGTTCGTACTTCCCTGCCGGTCCTCGTTTCCCATAGCTTGGCCGTTCTGTCACTGCTTGCGGTGACAACAAACCTTCCGTCACGGCTGTAGCAGAGTGCACGAATTGCGTCGGCGTGGCCGGTTTTCATCACCGTCTCCAGAGACAGGTCCCCGGCCGTAGCCAAACCGCTCAAAAAAAAGATGAGACTGAACACCACAAAACTTATACGTTTTTGATTGTGCGTCATTGCCTTATAATAAGCGTTAATATTTTTTTTAGATCCACAACTTTTTGAAGCGTCACTTAATTCACTGAAAATTTACTATCACCTGAATTTTGTACCAGGGCCTAAGATTCTTTTTCGGTACTACTCACTTTCCTCCAGATAACCATTCCAACAGGAATAAGTAACATTAACATGAGCTCAACCACCAGAATCACATGGATGATACCATCGAATAGACCATCTTCTTCCAGGCGAGCAAGCAAAAGGTCAAAAGGAGCGATACATCCGAAGGCAATTAAAGTTGCGAAGGAAATAGCCAGGACCCAAATAAACAAGAACCAATAGATGAATCCAATACGGAACTGTTGCCGGTCTTTGGCAAAGAAGGCATTGAGGATAAATGAAATTACCATGAGTACGCAAAAACAGACCATGATCTCCTGTGAAAGAAATCTGTGGCCGGCCATGGCGTCATAGATCCACCGCGAAATGGTGGGCAGACCTGCCTTGCCGTTTTCGACATGGGCATAGAAGTGAGTTAGAAGGATATCCAGAAGCGAGCCCATAAAAAAAAGGGGGATAAAAGAAGCCATAACAAGAAGCACTGATGCAAGTTCCCGTTTCAAAAAATACAGCGCTGCTTTCATTTCATCCTTGAAAACTCTTCATAGGGTCCGATTCCGTCCAATTAAAAGTCTTTTTGCTCGAAGTATCCCAAGCTCAAAAAAACTCGATCTTCAAGTCAGGTCTATTGAGTATACTTACATCTTCCGGGTTACGATAAAACAGGTGTCAGAAACAAAAGATCCGGTGGTAGGAGAAGTCTTGACCGAACCCGGCGGAGCCACTCCAATTCCTCTTGATCGGATAACATCGCCCACATTTCTGGTGACGTTATGATAGTACTGGCCACTGGCGACAGCCTTACGAAGACTTTCCTGGATATCGGTAAACTGGCTTTGCGAGGCAACAACCGTGACAATGTCTTTGCCATAGGGGGTTTGTGCCACAAGCTCGCCCATTTTCCCGATAATTACCGTCTCCCCGCCTCTAATGAAGTTGTTTGGATCATGAGGATTGGGAAAAAGCAGGGTATTCATCCGGGTCTCGCCGGTGCCTTCATCACTGATGGAAGAAAGATATATGACCTTAACATAGCAATCTCTGGATGCTTGGACACGGAACCGGATGCTCTCCCCATCATAATAATCTGCACCCTGGCCCTTTAGGGGAGTAATTGTAACGGTGAATGCCGGATTCTTGCTTTGGTTCTTCACATCATCCTGAGTCAGAGCCAGAAAATGATCTCCCTGTATATTATTGGAAATCTTAGCAAATAGTTCCTGAAGGGTTTTGCTCTGAGACATTAGAGCTTCCATCTGAGCACTGCTGGCAGATTTCTTGAGAAGATCTTGCAGTGCTTCGTTTTTACGCATCAGCGCTTCCATTTTTTGATTCTGATCCCGGAGCATCTGTTCCTGCTTATTCCACTGATCTCCGAGCTTTGTTATCTCACTTTTTATGCCAACATACTCCGATTTGGTCTGATCACCTGCTGAACCCACCTTCTGGTCAATGGTTTTCAACAGTTTTTCAAAATTATTCATACGCTTTTTATAGAACTGCATCTGCTGGGTGAGAACGGCGGTCATTTTCTTTATTCCGGCAACGATTTCCCGTTGATTATTTGCCAGCCGATTAACCACTTCATTGACAAAATCTTGCTGTTTGACCTGCGTATCCGCTTTTGCCTTGTCAATCACTACCATTACCCAATAGACGCTGTTTTGGGGGTCAGCCCAATTTTGCTGTTCCCGGATACCGGAAAAAACTTTGCGTGATTCCACAAAAAGGGACGATGCCACCTGCTGTTCCGAATACTGCCCCTTCTGGACCAGATTTTCCTTTAATTCGGATTTAACGGACACCGAAAGCTGATAACAAAGCTCATCCAGGGCGCGGTCTTTGGATAGTCTCCGGCTATCATGATCAGGCAAATCCCCGATAAAATCTGCTGAGCCCACGCCGTAATAAACTCCGGTCAAATTAAGGGTTCCATCATGATAAGCCTGTAGCCATTGAGGATAAGTTGAAGAATACCCCATACCCGGAATAACCAGCAAAAGCCATAGCGCCGTTGTCATCCAGAAAATCCGGGTGTTGTTTTTTTTTATCATGCAGCCTCCTCATCTTTATATTTGTACGATGGGTGCATTACCAGTTTGTTAATTGCTATCCAAGACTTTTTTGGTTTCAGGTGTCAGGTTTCAGGTATCAGCCAATTCGTTTCTTACTCCTGACACCTGAAACCTGACACCTGATTGCAAGGCTTTCGCTCAAAAAATGAATAAGTTAATGGGTGAAAACCATTTTAACAAATCGGTAATGCTCCCTATCGTAATAGGGCAACATAAACAGGAAT
>JAFDEW010000348.1 GCA_019310125.1 Deltaproteobacteria bacterium
CCATGAACGGGTTGATAGTGACAAGACCAATATGGGGCTGACCAGTTGGCGCGGCGCCAAGGTCCGCAAACAGGACGTAACCATCGCCAAAAACTATCTCATCAAAGAGGAACTGCTGGCTCTGAACAATCTGGTGGAACAGTACCTGATCTTCGCTGAGGGCCAGGCCATGCGCCGTCTTCCCATGCATATGACTGACTGGATTAAAAAATTGGATGCCTTTTTGTCGGTCAATGAACGTGAGATTCTCACTCATGCCGGCAAAATTTCACATGAAATGGCTAAGGAAATGGCCGAAACCGAATACGAAAAGTTCAACCGAAGGCGGATACGGCAAAAAGACCGCCTGGACAGTGATTTTGATAAAACAGTCAAGCAGCTGACGGATGGCAAACGAGGGAAGAAAAAATAAACCTGTCAAACGAAGACAAGCAGCTTTTGTCTGAGGAGGACAAACCAAAGAAAATTCACCCCGTTAAATCAACATGTTCTGTGTTCGCATAGCAGGATAGACGGTGTATGCTTTAGACGATTAATGATCTATCGTTTGCTGATATTTAACCGGGGAGATCGGGTACACGGTAAAGGAGAAGCAAAAAGCTTACGGTAAAAAGCGAAAAAGACTAATATAAAATAAATATATCAGCATAATAGAAAGTTATTTATATATTTATGGACGTCCCAGAAGTCCCAAGGCAAATGATACTTTATATCTTCCACCAAGGCAGGACCGCCACAGTCGAATATCCCAACCTGGACGGCATGCTCAGGTATAGACAAGACTCGAAATCCTTCGACGATCGAATACGTTATACCGTTCACATGGACAAAGGGTTTATCGCTTGGACACACGGCAGGTATATAGTTACCGATTTATGGATGGACACGAATCAGTTTATCTCCAACGCCATCTTCCACCGTCCAACCTCTGGCTTGAAGTGCGTTGCGGGCAACCGGGTCAAACTTACCGGTGATCCACAGCTCTTTATCGATATTACCATAAAGTTTTTTTATCGAAGTTGAGCTATCACTTTCCTTTTTCATTAATGCAGAAGTCCAGGCAACATAATCCAGAGGAAAAATTCCGATAATCGTTCCGTCCTTTTTCTGCAGCAGGGCAACCCCGTTAACCTCCACTACACGTGAAATCGGCGACACATGGGCTCTGTAGTCGGCCATCATCTCCGCCCGCAAACGCATGAACCGAGCCACCGATTCTTCTTTAGCCAGAGATGCCTGCCTGATGAAAATATCACGGCCGGGAACGCCCTTAATACTGTTCAATGCCCCCACCAGTAGAGTCTTTTCCTGCGGATTATAATTAGGATTTTCAAGGAACTTTTCCAACAAATTATCCGGGACCCCCATGGCCTTGAGTTTCTTTTTATTGAGTTTATCAAGTTCAGCCGGTGATTTATCTCGCACCAGCTTTTTCATGCCGGCCGCCGTACCCGTGGCTTTCAGCACGGTTCCCGGTACGTCCTTTATGGCGGCGAAAGCAACCTTTACGGTCAGTCCACCGCCGGTGGCGGTCCAGGCAATATCATTCAACGCTTCCTCTATCGGCTTAAAACTTGAATAGGGATCTACTCCGAATTCGTAGGCGAATTTGCGCTTGGCAGCGGCATACCCAATAGCCGTCTTCACCGCACCTTCCTGATGGGGATCAGAGCTGACCACGGCACGGCCCACATCACTGAACCAACGCCCGATCCCGGTAACCGTACCAGTCACGGTTTCTACCGGGGCGGTCACAAGCCCCTTGGTGGTTTTGAGCGGTCCTTTAGTAGCTTCCTTAAGGGCATCCATAAAGACCTGAGTCTCTTTCAGTTCTTCCATCCACTGAAGCGCTTTTATTTCATTGAGACGGATCATTAGTAACGCGGTGCTTTCCACCCTCACCAAACCGTAAGTGGTGTCTAGTTCGTAGGTGTTAACAAATCCATCATTCTGAACCGTTTCCTTTATTTTATAATTAAGGCCGGCCAACATCTCCTTAGGGAGCACGTTTGAAGCCTGGAGTGTGATGGGTATGGCCTGTACTTCTGTTACAGTTTCAGCATACGCTTGAGTTGTCCAGGTCAGCGCGAGTAAAAAAATTACGAACAATCCTTTGAAGTAGTACTTTATCATCATGTTAGCTCCTTATAATTTTATGTTGTCCTGAAAATGGCCATTTATGAATGGACACTATCTATTGGTTACCCTCTTTATTTCATCAACAATGGCGCGACTGAGGGCACCGATTGCCCGGCTCTGGGCCGCAACCACCGCGTCATAGTCCTCGCCGGATACGGGCTCTTTGATACGGGTATGCTTAAATATGGCTTGATTCGCGTCTTTTTGATTCCATATGGACCAGCTTACGTTCAACACAACATGCCCTCCGAACCGGCCGTCAAACTGATCCACAATCAGCTGAATAGCGTATGTCGGAGAGAACTGGTCTTTCCAGGGATATGCGGCCACCCGATCTGCGGGCAGAAGCATGGAAATGTTCCTTACTAAAACTCGCAAGAAATCTTCCGAAATTGACCCGGCCCATCGATGGAACTCGGACACCGCCACACGGTGTTGACTTTGCCGGGTCACGATCTGAGGCCGGTCAAGAAATTTTGGAAATTCCACCGGCCCCACACCGATGGCAAGGGTATCCCCGGAAACTGCTTGAGAAATATCCGGTGGCATCCTGGAGAAGGGATTCAGAGTATAATATTTCACCGCAGGGGTGGTACTGCATGCCGCAAGTAAAAACACCATAAATAAAAATACCCGGCCCATGTTCCCAAAACCTGCTTTATTTTTCATTGCGTTTTTCCTTTCCAAAAACCAGGGACTCTGGATGTCGTCCCAGGTAATCCGCCAATACGCTGATATTCCGCGCCGCGTCGGCCAGCTCTGCCAGCGCTTGCTTCAATTCATATCCGGTGGGAGACTCCGCATCCAAAAGCCTGTCTAACTTCGTCAGTGTGGTCTCGGTCTTTTCCAACGTTGCCGTGGCCGCTGGTGCAACCTTTTCATCTATGTTTTGCATCAGCTTCTGCAACTGTTCGGTGGACTTGTTCAAATGCGCCATGGTATCTCGCAAATCGTTGCCGATCTGCTCCAGGGGAAGTTTTTCCAGCTTGTCTACAATGCGGGTAATGCCTTTTGTGATCTCTTCTATGGACGTCGGAATGGTAGGTATTTCCGGATATTTCCCGCCGTATACGATC
>JAFDEW010000349.1 GCA_019310125.1 Deltaproteobacteria bacterium
GTTTATCTTACCCGACTCGCAGGAATCCATAATGGCCTGCATGTTTGTCCCGGTTCCTGATATTAGCGCTCCGATTCGGATGGTTCGGCCCATTTTAAGTCTCCATGTTCAACAGAGGTGAAAAATTAAAGAAATCATCCGCAAATCCTGTTATAATGAGTTAAACTGATAAATAGAAGAATACCAAGAATAATCTTTACGGTAAAGATATTATCTGAATCTTGCATGAAAATTAATGAGATTTTTTAAACGGCTTAATTGAATTTAGGCAAAATTCAGCTATTAATCTCTGTTAAGTTGGCGATCCATGAGACGCGTGGTTTTGAAATTTATTATCCTCACGGGAATGTTGCTCGGATTGCCCATGATGGGCGTGATTCTGGCAGGTTATCCGATCGCCCGGTATCTGGAGTTTCCCCCTGAAACCCGATATATTTGCCATGCACCGTTTTCATGGGTTGCCTTCACCGCTTACGCTCTTTTCATCCTTGCAGTGGTTTTTCCTCTTATCATTACCTCTATGGCACGGATTCAGAAGATTAAAATCAGACCTTCGACCTCCCATACCTTCCCATGGTGGGGATGGCTGGGGATTATTACCGGTGCCGTTTCATGGATATTGGCATGGACACGTTTTCCCTGGTTTGCCCCATATCAGGCGCATACATTTACGCCGTTGTGGTTTTCTTTCATCCTGGTGATAAATGCCCTGTGCCACAGACGAACCGGGCACTGCATGATGATTGACCGCACCCGATTTTTTCTTGTGCTTTTTCCCTTAAGCGCTGCATTCTGGTGGTTCTTTGAATACCTGAACCGGTTTGTCCAGAACTGGAGCTATACCGGAGTGCATTATAGTTCCTGGGAGTATTTCTGCTATGCAAGCCTCTCTTTTTCTACCGTACTTCCTGCGGTGTTGGGAACTCGGGAATGGATGGCCGTTGCTTCCCGGATCAGGCAGGGAATAGCGGATTTTCGTCCCTTTAGGTTCCCGTATCCCAGAATGTTGGCAGGAGCCGCCCTATTGACGTCCGGTGCAAGCCTGGCCGGCATCGGCGTGTGGCCGAATTATCTTTTCTCTCTGGTCTGGGTATCCCCTCTGCTTGTCATTGTGTCGCTCCAAGTCCTGACCGGAGAATGCACCATCCTGTCGGGTATAACCACCGGAGATTGGAGCCCGATCATCACGTCCGCGGCCGCAGCTCTTTTTTGCGGAGTATTCTGGGAGATGTGGAACTACTATAGTTTGGCCAGATGGGAATACAACGTTCCGTATGTTCATGGGTTTCAAATTTTTGAAATGCCGATTTTAGGGTATGCCGGATATCTTCCGTTCGGCTTGGAATGCATTGTTATCGGAGAATTGCTGGAAAGGTGGGTGAAGTTTCGCAGCACAATATAATTTTTTTTTAAGCAACTGTGGCAGATTTTTTTCCAATAGTGCCATAAATTGATTTTTTTTATTGACATTCAGAAATATACTAAGGTAAAGGCAACATAAACTCTTGATTAGTAAAATAAATTTTATATCTTTTTTCAATGCTCGATAAAACATTTTTTATGAAATAAACCGATCCGTCTCATTTTTAAAAGCTTTGCGCTATGATAAAGAACATCGGATTTGTTTCAACCCGCTTTGCAGGCATAGACGGCGTTACTCTGGAATCGAGTAAGTGGGCGGATGTTTTTGAAAAAAATGGGCTCAACTGTTTCTGGTTTGCCGGAAAACTGGATCGGGATAGTGATAAGAGTTGTCTTGTTCCCACAGCGCATTTCCAAAATGAACAAAATCAATGGATCAATGCGCAGGTTATGGGGAAAAAAGGCCGCAACGCGCCGGTTACCCAAGCAATCCACGATTTAAGATCACTGCTTAAAGTCAAACTCCACGAATTCATCGAGCATTTCAACATAGACCTCCTGATTGCCGAAAATGTTCTCACTATACCGATGCACATCCCCTTTGGGCTGGCATTGACGGAAATCATTGCGGAGACCCAGATTCCAACCATTGCTCACCATCATGATTTTTACTGGGAACGGGTCCGTTTTTCAGTAAATGCCGTTAGCGATTACCTTAGAATGGCCTTTCCTCCCAAGCTGGACAATATCCAACACGTGGTGATTAATTCCGAAGCCCAGGAACAACTGGCACTTCGCACGGGGATTTCTTCAATTATTATTCCCAATGTTCTCGACTTTGAAAACCTCCCCGTGATGGATACCGGAGCGGCCCGTGTTTTCCGGGAATCCATGGGGTTAAAATCCGATGACCGGATGATTTTACAGCCCACCCGCATTATTCAACGGAAAGGCATTGAACACGCCATTGAATTGGTCAAGGAACTGAAAGATCCCCGGAACAAACTGGTGGTGTCCCACGAAGCCGGTGATGAAGGTTTTGAATATGTGGAATGGTTGAAAGAATATGCATGCGACCATGACATCGATCTTGGACTGATAACCACCAAAATCGCCGACCCCTGGTGTAACAATGGAAATGGTCACGCCAGGTATTCTCTCTGGGATGTTTATCCCTTTGCTGATTTTATCACATATCCCAGCCTGTACGAAGGATTCGGCAATGCTTTTCTGGAGGCCATCTACTTTAAAAAACCCATGCTGATCAATCGTTATTCTACATTTATCAGGGATATCGAGCCTCAAGGGTTTGATCTTGCGGTCATGGACGGATTTCTCTCCAGAAAGACCGTCCAATGCGTTAAAGAAATTATGGACTCGCCGGAGAGAAGAGAAAAAATGGTAAATTATAATTATGAGGTTGCCGCCCGGCATTATTCTTATTCTGTTCTTCGGACCCGGCTCAACGCGATTATGAATTATTTTTTTGGTGATTCCGCAAAACAACTCTCCGGCAATGGGCCGTTTATGAAAAATAAAGACTTTTCAAATATCGAGCCTCAACAACCCCTGCATAGACAATTGGCCAACTATATCTGAAGGCCAATTCCTATCAACTCTTGTTTTTGCTCCTTTCTGCATTGGAAACTTAATTTGTGCTCAATATAGATTTATGGATGATCACTAGTTAGCTGTTTAAGCGATCTCTTCACATCATAAAAAATGGATCTACGTCCAGCACCACATTGACATCCCGGGTGCTGATGTTTGCTTTATTCTCAAACCATATCTGGTGAAGAAACCGGTGAAGCTGTTTTATGCTCGGGCATTTTAAAAGGATTTGCCACCGGTA
>JAFDEW010000350.1 GCA_019310125.1 Deltaproteobacteria bacterium
AAAAGGGGCGAGTTGTGATATGTAACGGAGACCACAAGAATCTGGCCTGTCCCGTTTTATTGTATATCTCCCAATCCCCTGGTCTATTTCGGTTATAAAACTTCAACTTTCGGAAGGTGAAAACTCAGGCACGGGATCATCACGGAATCATCGTTTTTCAATGATTGAAGACGGTTAAATTAAAGTTCGGGATAATTACCTATAGCTTTGGGATATTTGCTCATATAAATGAACCTTTTACCTTATTGCCATATTCCATAAATATGAATTATGGTAATTTTAGATAATCTCTGTATCCGAATTATGCCCTGCATCAACTCTCACACTTAACAATCTTGTTCCCCTGACTTCGTTCTACATTCGCTTCTCATACTTAAATTTTTTCTGTTCTTTGCAACACTCTCGTTAACGAGGTTCACCAATGAAAAATCCCCTAAAAATGTGCATGCCTTGCTCCTGACAGGATGTTATATGTTCTGTTGGGAGGTAAAACATGTGAACTCCATATCTTGAAGGTTATCTGAATTCCATACACAATCATAAATTTTCGATAACACGCTTTCAAAGAAGCAAGTTCTTATCAAGTTCCGATTTGCCTTAAATGAAAGGGGGTGAGAAAGTTATGAAAAGATTAGCCTATCTCTTTGTATTTGTTAGTGTAATGGCTATAGTAATGTTTTGGGCAACATCTGAAGTAGATTATTTGACATGCACAACTTGTATTAATCCATACCTTCTTGGGACATAAAGGAGAGCTAACATTTTAAGAATTTTAAACAATCGGACAGAGGCGGTTGGTGAGTATTTGACCGTAGTTACGCTGTTCACAACTCACCTTCCGCAATGCACCCAAATGAGCCCTTTGAAAAATGTCAATTTTTGCCTGCCCGCTCGTGCCCCAGGCCGCCTCACCGTGCTTGGCTGGCGGGCGAGCTTGCAATGGCAGGCGGAGCTAAGCTAACCAACTTGTTCTTGTCTCACTCCTTAACCCGCTCCACATATGCACCGGTTCTGGTATCGATCCGAACAAGTTCACCCTCATTAACAAATGGAGGAACCTGAACCACATAACCGGTCTCAAGTGTTGCCGGCTTTGTGCTGCCGGCAGCCGTATCCCCTTTTGCCCAGAGTTCCGATTGGGTTATCCTTAACTCCACAAAATTAGGAAGTGTCACTCCGATAGCAGTTCCCTGAAAAAACAAAACATTGCAAACCGTATTCTCCTTTAAAAAATCAATGGCATCACCCACCTGATCTTTGGTGAGAAAATCCTGATTATACGTGGATGTATTCATAAAACAGTACTGTTCACCGTCTGAATACAGATATTCCATTTCGTGCTCTTCGAGGTTTGCCTCATTAAATTTATCACCGGATCTGAAGGTTCGATCAAACTGTGCGCCGGTCAGCATATTTTTCAGCTTGCACTTATAAAGCGCTTGTCCCTTGCCGGGTTTGACAAATTCAAACTGCACAACAATATATGGATCCCCGTCAATTTCGACTTTAAGACCTTTTCTCAAATCACTGCTATAATACATCAGTTACAACTCCTTTAATTGAATAATCGGACACAGATTTTCACGGATATACACAGATAATTATTTTCTTAAATTATCAAATACCTCACGCTTAATCTATAGAAAATTCTAATAATTTTCTCAGTTAGTGCTTTATATTTAATATCCTGATAATCTGTGCTCAACTGTGTCCAATAGCTCTTTCTGCCCTGCGCACCTCTTCAACAAAGCGTTTTACTTTGCCGAAGTCCTTTTTAAATCTTATTGAGTCTCCCTCCGGGTCCATCGCATTGGTTCCGGTACAACTGTCCACCCCGGCCGGACGAACCTGCAGTATACCGTCAAACACATTATCGGGATTAATCCCCCCCGCCAATATTACGGGAATCCGGCTTGACCTAACCAGCGTTGCAGCCACATTCCAATCGCATGTGAGGCCGGTTATTCCCACAAAACCTTTGACCGGCTGATGTTCAATAAAAGATCCGGATTTTTCTAAAATCAAGGTGTCCGTTAAAAAATAATCGCTTACCGGTTCGAAATGCCTTGCCAGTTCAATCGGGTCCATAAGGTCCGTCATCCCGGGTTGTGGTATTGGAATAGATCGTATAATTTTGATCTCGGGAAACCTTTTTTTAACATTTTCCTGTAATGATAAAAATTCCTTATAGGTTCCGGACCCATCATCTTGAAATGGTAATGCCTCACAAAAATGAACCATATCCGGCTGATAATAATCCAGGGTAAGGAGTATTGCATCCAGGTCGCTAAATAAGGGTATCAAGCTGCTTTGGACGTTAGAGCCATCAACTATATCAATGGTATCCCTTATCAAAGGAACTTTCCATAGCTCTTGGGAGACAATAACACTTCCGATATGATCCACACCGAGTGATATCAGCTTTTCAGCCTCGGAAGGCGTCTGCACTTCATAAATTTGGGTAATAATTTTAGCCATGATTTTTAATATAAGTTGACATTTTTAACCGCTTTTAACATATTCAATATGTTTTCGCAAATTGTTTAAATGAGAGAACTTATGATACTGATAATAGATTTTGGTTCGCAATATAACCAGCTTATCGCCCGCCGGGTTAGAGAATTTCATGTTTACTGTCAAATCGATCCGCCGGATATTGATATTGACCATATCAAACATCTGAACCCCAAAGGGATTATTCTCTCAGGAGGGCCTTCAAGCATTTATGAAAAAAACAGTCCAAAATGCGATGAATCAATTTTTAATCTCGGGATTCCTGTTCTTGGAATCTGCTATGGCATGCAGTTTATGATCCATACGCTCGGTGGAACGGTAAAAAGAGCCCAAAAGCGTGAATACGGATTTGCAGAGCTTAACGTGAAAGAACAAAAAGGCCTGTTTAAAGGCGTAGATCAAAAAACAAAGAGTTGGATGAGCCATGGGGATTCAACAGAAAAGCTGCCGCGCGGTTTTAGAATAACCGCTTCAACTAAAAACACAAAAATAGCGGCAACGGTCCATGGCAAAAAAAATCTTTACGGTCTCCAGTTTCACCCTGAAGTCCATCATACGGCCAGGGGCAAAACAATGCTTCGCAACTTTCTTTTTGACGTGTGCGGCTGCAAACGCACATGGACGATGAAGTCCTTTGCCAAAGATTCCATTGCTCAAATAAAACAAACCATAGAAAATAAAAAAGTTATTTTGATTCACAAAGCTGTGGGGAAAAATCTTACCTGTATATTCGTGGATAACGGCCTGCTTCGAAAAGATGAAGCCGAAAAACTTAAAAAAAGATTAAAACAACATCTTGAAATCAATATCCGGTTTGTCAGCGCTAAAAGCAAATTTTTAAACGCACTCTTTAAAGTAACCGACCCGGAAAAAAAGAGAAAAATTATCGGTAAAGTCTTTATGGATGTCTTTGAAGCCGAAGCCAGAAAGATAAAAGGCGCTGATTTTTTGGCCCAGGGCACCCTCTACCCGGATATCATTGAGTCTCAGTCCGCCTTTGGCGGTCCCACATCGGTCATCAAATCACATCACAATGTGGGCGGTCTGCCAAAAAATATGAAATTAAAACTTGTTGAACCCTTAAAGCATTTATTCAAGGATGAAGTGCGGGTTCTGGGTAAGGAACTGGGACTTGATGAAACCCTGATATGGCGTCAACCGTTTCCAGGACCGGGTCTTGCAATTAGAATCATCGGAGAAATTACCAAAAAGCGCCTTTCAATATTAAGAAACGTGGATGATATTTTGCTTGATGAAATTAGAAATGTTGGATATTATAAAAAATTATGGCAATCCTTCGCCGTGCTTCTGCCCATAAAAAGTGTGGGAGTTATGGGAGACAGTCGAACCTATGAAAACATTGTGGCGATCCGGGCGGTAACAAGCAAAGACGCAATGACCGCAGATTGGGCCAAGCTGCCTCACAAATTTCTCGGTAACATATCAAACCGAATAATTAATGAAGTCGTGGGCGTAAACAGAGTGGTTTACGATATCAGTTCCAAACCGCCTAGTACAATCGAGTGGGAATAAATAAAAATGACAACCAATGGAAATTCCAAATTTAAAATGCAAACAGATGATGAGAAATCGGATTTCCAGTCTCAAGAAGACATCCACGATTTTCAGGTCGAAAAATTAAGCAAGCGTGTCACCCGTATTTCGATTCTCATCCCATGTTTGATAGTTGTTATAACTCTTGCTGTTTATTTCGATTTAAAAAAAAGCATCTCCTTAACGGACAGTACAGGAAGTATGGGAGTTAAGGGCCTTTCTAAAGAACTCGAATCAAAATTCTCATCCCTTTCCCTTCGACAAGCGAATCTTGAAGATGACCTTACGAAAAGAATTGAGGCGATTGAAAAAAGTACCGCTTCGATTCAGGCAAACCTGAACAAAGCAACCACCGCTATAAAATACATCAGATCTGCCAGAAAAACAGACAATGAAAAATTTGAAAGCTCCATAACAACTATAGACAAAAAGCTGTCTCCTTTGCCCGGAGATTTGGAAACTATGGCATCGGATCTAAAGAACATTGATAATACAGTTAACAACCAATTGGCAAATATTTCCCAAACTATTGGAAGCGCCAAGAAAGATTTGAAAAATATCAGGGCCGATATCGACGCTCTTAAATCTGCCTCGATTGATAAAAAGAAGGTTGATGTCTTGCTGAAGAATCAGCAGGAAGCTTACCAGCTCGCTTTGCAGAAAATAACACGCAACCTTGAAGATAAAATAGAATCCGTTGAAAACAAGTTAAAAGAGCAGGAAAAAAATATACTTCATCAAAAACCCAAACCCGAAATCATTATTGAAAAGAACGTTCGGTAAAGATCCGGACATAGATGACCGGGTTTTATGACTAAGGATTCACGAAAAAATAAATTTACAATTTTGAGTGAGCCCTAAGTAAAGGGGGATAGGGAATGGACGTAAAACTGATTAATCCATTTATCAATGCGACTAAGAATGTTCTTGAGACAATGGCATTTACCAAATCCCAAGCAGGACAGCCTTACCTCAAAAAAGATGACGCTTCCCATGGTGATGTTTCAGGCGTTATCGGATTTACGGGCGAAACAAATGGAACGGTTTCAGTCACGTTTGACGAATCATGCATCTTGAAAATTGTTTCCAACATGTTCGGGGAAGAAATGAAGGAGATAAATAATGAAATTACAGATGCTGTGGGTGAAATAACCAATATGATATCCGGACAGGCAAGAAAAGAACTGGAGGAAATTGGCAAATTATTTCACGCCGCCATCCCCTCGGTAATTTCCGGGAAAAACCATAAGGTTGAAACCATGACAAAGGGCCCCAGGATTGCCATTCCTTTTAAAACCGACGCCGGAAGCTTTACAATAATTGTGTGTTTAGAGAACGGATAAGATTGACGGCTTCGTAAAAAGTCAAAATACGACTCTTTACGAGTTCATCAAGGTTAAGTCGCCACTTTTTTTAATAAACCCCTAAAGTATTTGACGGAAACTGCCGAAAATGCAGGTAAGGAGGTAATACATAAGGAGAAATTGTTGTGGATATCGTAGTTGGGAAAATACATCCTGCCAAAAAGCGCGGATCAAATAAAAACACTGTTCTTTCCGGGGGTAAAAAGTTTCGCTTCAAGGAAAAACGCAAGAACAAACATGATCGCCGGAAAAGTGTCAGAGACGGTTTTTTTGTATCTCTGTCTTTTAAAAATGACCGAAGAGTTGTTCGGGATAGAAGAAAAACCAATCCGCAAAGCAATTCCTAAACTAATGTAACGGTATCGCAAATTTTATCCGTCTCTCTGCCACCTTTCCAATAATTCCGAAGCCCCTAAGCTCAGCAAATGATAGACTGCCATAAATGCGAACATTACTATGTCACCTGGGACAAGAACTTTCCTCATGGCTGTAAGGCCATGAAGTTTAAATCCAAACAACTTCCTTCAATAGTCGTGCGAGTCAGTTCTGATCGTGAGTGCCTTTTATTTAAAATAAA